>CAJQRT010000025.1 GCA_905612335.1 uncultured Candidatus Pelagibacter sp. | reverse complement strand
AGCAGATTTAGTTTTTAGAAAACTAGTAAATAAAAATGGCGATATAATTAATAAATATTTGGGATTGATCAAGAATGATTGCAACATTGAAAATGAAAAATTAAAACCCTTCATAGAAGAGTTAAAAATACACTTAGAAATTTTATCTAAATTTACTACCTGGATTAAAGAAAAAACAAAAAACTCAAAAGATGACGCAAGTGCAGCATGTAATGACTATTTAAAAGCATTAGGCTTTGTATCTATAGCTCATGCATGGATAAAAGTTTTAGAGGTAAGTTTTAAAGATTACGAACAAAATAAAATTTTTTATAATGATAAAATACAAACTGCAAATTTTTATTTCAAAAGAGTTTTACCAAGAGCTGAAAGTCATTTTAAAGCTGCCACATCAGGAAGCGATTACATAATGAATTTTAAATTTAATTAACATGAGTCATTACGATACAAATTTAGATAAAAATAAGGCTAACTATGTTCCTCTATCTCCTTTAACGTTTTTAGAAAGAACCAAAGATATATATCCAAACTATGAAGCATTAGTTTATGAAAGTAGATCTTATACTTGGAAAGAAGTTTATAAAAGATGTGTTAAGTTTGCTAGCGCATTAGACAAACTAGGTGTAAAAACTGGAGACACAGTTTCTATAATGGCCTTCAATACCCCTGAAATTTTTGAAGCTCATTACTCAATACCAATGGTAGGAGCTGTAATTAATGCAATTAATACAAGACTAGATCCAAATACAATAAGTTATATTTTACAACATAGTGATGCAAAAGTTTTAATTGTCGATAGACAATTTCACGATGTAATCGAGAAAGCTTTAAAAAATGTTAAAAATAAAATTACAATTATTGATATAGATGACAAGGATGTAGACAGAAATTTCAAAAAAATTGGTGAATTGGAATATGAAAGTTTTTTGAGTAGTGGAGATGAAAATTATGAATGGAAAAAACCTAAAGATGAGTGGGAGGCAATCTCATTAGGGTACACATCTGGAACAACCGGAAAACCAAAGGGAGTAGTTTATCATCACAGGGGTGCATATCTAATGGCAACAGGTAGTGTCACAGCATGGAACATGCCTAATAGACTAAATTATTTATGTGTTGTGCCAATGTTTCATTGTAATGGCTGGTGCTATCCTTGGACACTTGCAATGTTGCATGCAAGGATTATTTGCTTAAGAAATATTGCACCAAAAAAAATGTTTGAATTAATTGATAAATATGAAGTAACCCATTTTGGTGGAGCACCAATAGTATTAAATATGATTGTTAATGCTCCAAAAGAGGATCAAAAAGCTTTAAAAAGAAAAGTAAATGTTTTAACTGCAGGCGCCCCCCCACCAAGTATTATCTTTGAAAAAATGGAGAACCTTGGCTTTGAAGTGATGCACGTTTATGGATTAACAGAAACTTATGGTCATATGTTGCAGTGTGCATGGAACGAAGATTGGAATACTTTAGAAAAAAATAAAAAGAATGAAATTAAAGCAAGACAAGGAGTTAGATATCCTAATACTGAGGGAGCAGTTGTTATGAATCCTGAAACCATGAAGCAAGTTCCTAAAGATGGAAAAACCATGGGTGAAATTATGATTAGGGGAAACATTGTAATGAAGGGTTATTATAAAGATAAAGAAGAAACAGAAAAGTCAATGGCTGGTGGATGGTTTCACTCAGGAGATCTAGCGGTTATGCATCCAGATGGATATATTAAAATTCAAGATAGATCTAAAGATATAATAATTTCAGGTGGTGAAAATATTTCTTCGATTGAAATAGAAAATGCAATTGCAAATCATCCATCAGTATCTTTGGCTGCGGTTGTTGCTAAGCCAGATGAAAAGTGGGGAGAAACACCTTGTGCTTTTGTTGAGTTAATTAAGGATAAGTCTGCAGAAGAAAAAGATATCATAGATTTCTGTAGAGAAACTTTAGCAGGATTTAAACTTCCAAAAAAAGTTATATTTTGTGAGTTACCAAAAACATCAACTGGAAAAATACAAAAATTTGAGCTTAGAAAAAAATTAAAGGACCTAAGTTGATTCTTGAAATAGATGATAAAAAAGTTTTTGTTTCAGATGCAGGTCAAGGTATAGATAAAGATAAAGATACTATAGTTTTGCTTCATGGAAGTGGTCTTTCTCATATTGTTTGGTCTTTAACAGAAAAATATTTATCAAATCAAAACTATAATGTTCTAGCAATTGATTTACCAGGGCATGGAAATTCTGAAGGTAAAAGTTTGAGATCAATAGAAGAAATTTCTGATTGGTTAGAAAAAGTTTTTAATAAACTTAATATTTCTAAGATAACAATAATTGGACACTCACAAGGATGCTTGGAGGCACTTGAATATTTTTTTAAATACCCAAAAAAAGTTAAAAACTTAGTATTTATTGGCGGATCATATAGAATGCCAGTTAATCAAGACTTAATTGATCTTGCTGAAGATGGAGACAATCAAGCAATTAAACTGATGATGAAATGGAGTTACGAGAATTCTAAAAAATTTATTGGAGGCAATCCTGTACAAAAAATTATTAATTCTTCAAGAGATATTAGAGAAATTTTAGCTATTGATCTTGTAGCTTGTAATAATTATAAAAATGGATCTGAAGCTCTAAAGTCAATTAATTGCCCTACATTATTTATTTTTGGTGAGTTAGATAAGATGGTTAACCTTGAAAAAGGCAAGAAATTCGCTGAACTTATTCCTAATTCAAAGACACATATAATAAAAGATTGTGGGCATATGATTATGTTTGAAAAAGCTTTTGAAATGAGAGAAAAGATCTCTGAATTTCTAAAAAAATGACAAATTTTTCAATTGCAAAATCTAGAAGACTAAGAAGTACTCCGTATACCTCAAGAATAGAGAAACAAGGAGTTACAGCATATACAATTTATAATCACATGTTATTACCTGCTGCTTTTGGATCAATAGAAAATAGTTACAAACATTTAAAAGAGCATGTTCAAGTATGGGATGTTGCTGCAGAAAGACAAGTAGAGATTTCGGGAAAAGACTCTGCAGAATTAGTACAATTGATGACATGTAGAGATTTATCAAAATCTAAAATTGGGAGATGTTATTATTGTCCAATAATAGATGAAAATGGAAACCTTGTTAATGATCCAGTTGTTCTAAAGCTGGATGAAAACAGATGGTGGCTATCAATAGCAGACTCGGATGTAATATTTTTTGCCAAAGGTTTAGCATCCGGACATAAATTTGATGTTAAAATTATAGAACCAGTAGTGGATATAATGGCAATACAGGGTCCGAAATCATTTGCATTAATGGAAAAAGTTTTTGGAAAAAAAATTACTGAACTAAAATTCTTTGGATTTGATTATTTCGATTTTGATGGAACTAAACATTTAATAGCAAGGTCAGGATGGTCTAAGCAAGGTGGGTATGAAGTTTATGTTCAAAATACAGAGTCAGGACAAAAATTATATGACTATCTTTTTGAAGTTGGAAAAAAATTTAATGTAGGACCTGGGTGTCCAAACTTAATAGAGAGAATTGAGAGTGCATTACTATCTTATGGAAATGATTTTGATAACAGTGATAATCCATTTGAATGCGGTTTTGATCAATATGTTAGTTTGGATAGTGATATAAATTTTTTAGGAAAAGATAAATTAAAAGAAGTTAAATCAAAAGGAGCCCAAAAGAAGTTAATGGGTATTAAAATTGATATAAAAGAAATTAGCCTCACAGGATCAAAAAATTTATATGATGAGAAAAATAATATAATTGGCGAATTAAGGTCATCTTGTTATTCACCTCATTTTCAAATGGTTATTGGAATAGCAATGATCCAGAAGTCCCACTGGGAAGTATCTCAAACCTTTAAAATTCAAATAAATGATAACACTTTTAGTGGAAAAGTTTGTGATTTACCCTTCATCTAGTATAAAAGCCTAATAACATCATGAATATAGCAATTGTAGGAGCCACAGGTAACGTTGGAAGAAAAATTCTCGAAGTTCTAGAGAAAAAAAAACTTCCTATAAAGGAACTATTTTTAGTCGCCTCACCAAGAAGTGCTGGTCAAAAAATAAATTTTAGTGGCAAAGAGCATGAGGTCTTTAACCTTGAAACATTTGATTTCTCAAAAATTAAAATTACTTTCTTTGCAGCAGGTGGAAAAATTTCAGAGCAATATGCTTTAAAAGCAGCAATGCACTCAATAGTTATAGATAATTCTAGTTTTTTTAGAATGGATCCTGATGTGCCATTAATTGTTCCACAGGTAAATCCAGAAGCAATTGAGGGTATGAAAAAAAATATAATTGCTAACCCTAATTGCTCAACAGCTCAGTTAGTAATTGCTCTTAAACCATTACACGATTTATTTAATATTGAACGAATAATTGTCTCGACATATCAGTCAGTTTCAGGGGGTGGAAAAAAACCTATGAACGAACTAATAGAACAAACAAAATTATCTTTAGAAAATAAAGAAATTAAATCTTTAAATTTTACTAAACAAATAGCTTTTAATGCCATTCCTCAAATCGATGTTTTTGCAGATGATGGTTATACTAAAGAAGAATTAAAAATGACTAATGAAACTAAAAAAATTCTTGGTGATAAAATAGAATTAACAGCAACTTGTGTAAGAATTCCTGTCATGATTTCTCATGCAGAGTCAGTAAATATTCAATTTGAAAAACCATTTTCTTTAGAAAAAGTTAGAGATGCCCTTAGTAAAGCAGAAGGCTGTGAGGTTTATGATAAAAGAGAAGATGGAGGATATAGTACTCCAATCGAAGCAGAAGGTAGAGACGAAACTTATATTTCAAGAATAAGAGAAGATAAAACCAATAAAAATTCATTAAACCTATGGATTGTTTCTGATAACCTACTTAGAGGAGCGGCATTAAATGCTGTTGAGATTGCAGAAACTTTAATTAAAGGTGAATTTAATGGAAAATAATAATCCTTTATCACCTCACATTCAGATCTATAGATGGCACATATCTTCTTTAGTATCTATTTCACATAGAATTACAGGAATAATAAATATAGTTGCTATAACAATAATTTGTTTTTGGATTGCATCATTATTACTTGGTGAAAATAGTTATGAGTTTACTAAGGTATTTTTAAATTCTATTTTAGGAAAATTCATAATTTTAGGTTTAACATGGTCATTTAGTTTCCAGATATTAAGTGAAATAAGACATTTAATTATGGATCTAGGATATGGGTTTGAATTAAAAGTAACAAAGATAACGGGATTAATTGTGATTATTGGTTCATTTTTTTTAACAATTTTAATTTATTTAATTGGAAAGCAATTTATTTAGCATGAATAACGTGACTAAAAAATGGCTATTAATGAGGGTAAGCTCTGTGGTGTTGATACCACTAATGACATGGTTTATTTTAAATTTAGTTTCAGTTTTCAATAAAGACTATGTTGATATTGTTAATTTTTTTTCAAATCAGCCATCTAAAATTTTAGTTTCTCTGTTGTTAGTTTTTGCCTATTTTTTTTCAGCCTTAAGTATTAGTGAGGTATTTGAAGACTATATACAGGATGAAAAAATCAAAAATGTCGCAAACAAAACTTTGAATATATTTGCTATAATAATCCCCTTAATTACAATTATAATAATATTTAATTTAAATACATGAGTTCATATAAAATTATAGATCATGAATACGATGTTATCGTACTTGGTGCAGGCGGATCAGGCTT
>CAJQRT010000024.1 GCA_905612335.1 uncultured Candidatus Pelagibacter sp. | reverse complement strand
TTTTGTTGAGCTCTGTTTAACTTGATTAATTGCTTTCTTAACTTTACCATCAAGAACTAATGAAAATACATACTTCTCAAGATAGGCGTCATGCTGTTTTATTAATATTTTTGATGAATTAAAAAATTTTAAAGCTTCCGTATTATCTAAATTTTCATAAGCTACAATTCCTGAAAGATAATTAGAGAAATACCTCGCATTAAAATCGTTTATACTGGTATTTTTTGAGTATAATGGACTCTGATAAAGTAATAATATTAAAAATAATTTAAAAAACTTTACCAACATTCGGCCATTCTATGTCTAAAAAAGTAATAAATCAAAATACGAATTATGACTCTGAGTTTTTAAACTCTACTGGATCTGACTTTATTTTTGATGAAAACCCAATCAATAGACTAAAAAATACTAGTAATGATTTAAAAAAAAGATCTGAGTATTCAAAAAATAGATAAAGTTAAAGAGCTTGAGGATCTTAAAGAGCAAATAAACTCAATTAGCGATTGTAACTTAAAAAATAATTCAAAAAAGATGGTTTTAGGAGATGGAAATATTAATAGCCCAATAATGATAATTGGTGAAGCCCCAGGCGTTGAAGAAGATAACTCCGGATTAACTTTTATGGGTGAGGTAGGAGATCTTTTAAAAAAAATGCTGATTGCAATAAATATTGAAAAACAAAATATTTACACAACATATGCTGTAAACTTTAGGCCCCCTGAAGATCGAAAGCCAAACTCTACAGAAATTAAAAGATATTCTCAATTTTTACAAAAGCATATTTCAATAATAAACCCAAAAATAATAATTCTTATGGGTAGTACTGCTATGGAATCTTTAACAGGTTTAAATAGTAAAATTTCTATTGAGAGAGGAAAGTGGAAAGAAGTAATTGTAAAGAATACAAATTACAACGTTATCATAACTTTTAACGCCTCTTATCTTTTAAGGGCTCCTGAAAATAAAAAACATTCATGGGATGACTTAAAAAATATTAAACAAAAAATCTTAGAACTAAAACTAACTGTTTAATGAAAATCTTAGCAGGTGTTGATGAAGTTGGTAGAGGAAGCTTAATCGGACCTGTTTATGCAGCAGCCGTCATATTGAATAATTCTATTGATAAAAAATTATTAAAAGATTCAAAAACTTTAACAAAAGACAAGAGAGAGGAGCTTGAAAAATATATTAAAAAAAATTCTATATGGGCTATAGGTCAGGCATCGACTAAAGAAATTGAAAAAATTAATATATTGCATGCAAGTTTACTTGCAATGAAAAGAGCTATTCTTAAATTAAAAATAAAACCTTCACTTGTTTTAATTGACGGCAACAAACTGCCTGACCTAAAAAACTATAAATTAGAATATGTAATTAAAGGAGATCAAAAAATTCCGAGCATTTCTGCCGCATCAATTATTGCAAAAGTCAGTAGAGATAAATTTATTACAAAACTTTCAAAAGAATTTAATAATTATGAATGGGATACAAACTATGGTTATGGAACTAAGAAACACTTAAGAGCAATTAAAAAGTTTGGTATTACTAAGTATCATCGTAAAACCTTCTCACCTATTTGTGATCTTCTATAAATCTCACTAAGAACAACACAAGATCTGGTTGTTTAAGAAATAATAAACACAAATTGAATCCATTTAATTCAATCACAGGTTGACCGTGGAATCCTTTTGGAGTCTAATTGTTTTGTAAAAAATGGATAACAATTTTAAAAATAAGATTATTAATGGTGACAGTCTCGAGGAATTAAAAAAAATTCCGGACGAAACCTTCGATCTTGTTTTTGCTGATCCACCATATAATTTACAACTAAGAAATTCACTAACAAGACCAGACAGAACTAAAGTGAGTGCTGTTAATGATAAATGGGACCAATTTGAAAGCTTTAAAAAATATGATGAGTTTACGGTTGCTTGGCTTTCAGAGTGTAAAAGGATATTAAAAAAAGATGGAGCTATTTGGGTTATAGGAAGTTACCATAATATTTTTAGAGTAGGAACTGCAATACAAAATTTAGGATTCTGGATTTTAAATGATGTTATCTGGAATAAAAATAATCCAATGCCTAATTTCAGAGGAACAAGGTTTACTAATGCTCATGAAACTTTAATTTGGGCTTCTAAAAGTGAAAAGTCAAAATATACTTTTAATTATCAATCTTTAAAATGTTTAAATGACGATCTTCAAATGAGATCTGATTGGAATTTACCTATTTGCAATGGAGCTGAAAGATTAAAAAAAAACGGTAAAAAAGTTCACTCTACTCAAAAACCTGAATCTTTATTACATAGAGTTTTACTATCGTCTTCAAACAAAAATGATCTAATTTTAGATCCATTTTTAGGGTCTGGAACCACTGCAACAGTTGCAAAAAAACTAGGTAGAAATTATTACGGTATAGAGAAAGAAAAAAAATATTTTAAGGCAGCCGAACAAAGACTAAAAAATACGAAACCTATTGAAGATGATTTTTTAGACACTCTTAAAAATAATAGGTCTAAACCAAGAATACCTTTTGGATCATTAGTAGAGCTTGGAATAATAAAACCTGGAACAAGTATTTTTGATAATAAAAAAAAAATTATAGCAAAAATTATGGCTGATGGAAGTATCAAACATAATCAGGCTGAAGGATCTATTCACAAGGTAGCGGCAACCATTCTTGGAACAGAAAGCTGTAACGGCTGGACTTATTGGCATTGTAATGTAAATGGTATTAGCGTTCCAATAGATATTTTAAGACAAAGATTAATTTCTAATAGTTAATTCTTATAAATCTTACCTACATAACTATTAATAAATCTATTATTTTTAACTAAATACCTCATTAGTAAATTTCTAATAAAAATCATTAATGGATTGGAAAAGTGAAAGACAAAGTAATTAAATTTTGATTTTCTATCAATCATCTTTGTTCTTTTAATTCTTTCTTTATTGAAATGATCATTTCCATTTTCAAAATTTTTATATAGTTCGTGAGCAACCTCAATTGATTGAGATGCACCTTGAGCAAAGGTTGGTGGAAAAGTAAAAAAAGCGTCTCCAATGATATAAGTATTTTTATTTTTAGGCTGAAATATTTCTGTACTCACAAATACTGGAAAACACTTAATATCTCTTAAATTTTCGATGATATTACCATCTATTTGTTTTGATATTTCAAATAAAGTGGATGAAACGAACTCGTCGTTATTAAATAAACTGTAATTAGCTAATTCATTACTATTTAGTTTTTTCCTAAGAATGGTAATGAAGTTAAACTGACCATTTTGATTAACTGGGTACACTACTGAGTGCAAATTAGACCCTAAAAATAAAGATATGTTATTATGATCAATATTCCGAAGGTCATTTTGATCAATATTTCCTCTTACAGCAATTGAGTTAAAATAACTTGGTTTGATTTCCTTATTGGTAATTAATGATCTAGTTTTTGAAAATGCTCCATCAGATATAATTAAATAATCACATTCTATTGATGACTTGTCTTCAAAAATTACTTTAGTAATTTCTGACTCACTTTGAACCTCAATAACTTTTTTATTAAAATTTATTAAATTACTTGGAATTTTATTTCTTAAGAAATTTATTAATGTAAATCTTTGTAAAGTCGTATACTTATCTTCATAGCTGTTAAAGGCTGATATATCTAAATCACATATTTTACTTTTATTTTTTAAAGAATAAAAATTAACTTTATTTGGAAAAAACTTTTCCTCAAAATTAATATTTTGAAAGCCAATTTTATTTAATAATTTAACACTATTAACAGAAAGCTGAATACCATATCCTTTTTCTAAATTTACAGAGTTATTCTTTTCATAAATAGAGACCTCATAATTAGAGTTTAGTCTCAATAAACTTGAGATATATAAACCTGAAATTCCCCCACCTATTATTGCAACCTTTTTCATAAATTGTGTTTAACAGATGCAAATATCTTTTTTGTAAATGTTGGTATCATGTAATTTTCTAATTTTGTTTTTTCAATCCACATACCATTTTTAGGTTTATTTTTAATATATGAAAAATCTATTGATATATTCATATTCATATTTGACATTTTAACATTCCATTTTAGTTCTATCTAGCAAAGTAAGAGCTTGGTTGGCTTCATTATTGTTTATTAACTCTTTGATTTTTTCGATTGTATTAATAACACCTTTAATTGGGTCAATACTGATATTTATGTTGCCATTCGCGAACATTTCAATAATTTCATCTACAGCTTTTTGCTCTTCATTAAGTTGCTTTTTGGCCTCTTCGAGGTCTTCGTTTGATAATTTTTCTGTTTCAAAATATTTAGAGTCTATTTCTATTAATTCACTTTTTTCTTCTTTTAATCTTTTTTCATTTGAGTTTGCATCTATTACAATGCCTTTTTCTCTATCAATATCCTCTTCAATGGTTTTTAATGAATTTTTGAAATTTTCTATCTCATCTTGTGTTCTTACATTTTCTTCATCTAGACTTTGTAATTCTAAGTTCAATCGTTGAATCCTAGATAGGTTCTCAATATTTTTTTCTCTTAATGGAGAAACTTTATCTGTTTCAGTTTTAATTAAACTCTCAAACTGAGCAATTTGTTGATTGAAGTTGCTCACTTCTCCCTCAGCTTCATTGTTGATTTCATTTTCTATTCTAATCTCATTATCAATGTCTAATAATTTTAGATAATATAACCCTGCTTCAATTTTTTTTATTTCTTCAGATATAAGTTTGTATTTTGTTGCTTCTTCAGCTTGTTTTTGAAGATTTGCTAGCTGTTTTTCTTGCTGCCTTCTTAATTCATCTGCTCTTTTTAAATTGGCCTCTGCAGCATTTAATCTAAGTTCAGCCTCATGCCTTCTAACATGTAATCCTGAAATGTTAGCAGCCTCTTCTAAAATTGCACGTCTATCTGTAGGCTTAGCAGTCACTAAGGCACCAATACGTCCTTGGCTTATCATTGATGGTGAATGAGCGCCTGTCGACAAATCTGCAAAAAACATTTGAGCATCTCTAGCTCTAACTTCTTTATCATTTATGTAAAATTTTGAACCCTTATCTTTTTCAATTTTTCTTCTAACTTCGATTTGATCTATGTCTTTATATTGTAAGGGTCCTTCATGACTTGCATTATCTACAATGATTGAAACTTCAGCTATATTTTTTGAAGCTTTGTTTGATGTTCCGTTAAAAATAACATCTTCCATTCCAGAGCCCCTCATACTTTTTGCCGAGGTTTCTCCCATAGCCCATCTTAAAGACTCTACAATGTTTGATTTTCCACAACCGTTAGGTCCAACTATTCCTGTTAGACCATCTTCGATTAAAAAATTAGTTTTCTCAGCAAATGATTTAAATCCATTTAATTGGATTTTTTTAAACTCCATGGACTAACTTATATCAGTTTTTCCAGATATTTTTTTAAATTCTTATAATTTAGGGCTTTATCAAACTTTTTATCATTAATTATTATCGTAGGAGTAGCATTAACTTCAAATTTTTTTACTCCATCGATTCGATCATTTAAAACGTAATCTTCTATAGCTTTATCGCTCAGGCATTTTTCAAAATTTACATTCACATTTTCACCTTCTAAGAATTTTTTCAAATAACCAGTTACTTCTTCTGGTGTTTTTCCTCTAGCCCATTTTTTTTGGCCAGAGTACAAAATATTCAGAATATTTGAATTACCATCGTTATTACATTGTGCAATTTTTGATGCATTAAATGCAGCTAAATCTAATGGAAAATGTCTAAATTCAATTATTACCAACCCTTTATCAATGAAGTCTTTTTTTAGCTCTGGATAAACATCTTTATGAAAATTTGCACAGTGACCACAAGTCAATGACTCGTAAGCAATTATTGTTATTTTGGCACTTTCTTCACCCACAGTAATTCTTTTAATTATTTCATTAC
>CAJQRT010000023.1 GCA_905612335.1 uncultured Candidatus Pelagibacter sp. | reverse complement strand
TTTTGGAACAGGAGTTAGTGTTGCTTTTGATCCAAGGTCTCTAGGTACTCAAATAGATGATTCTGTAATGCAAAAAAATTTAACTGCAAGGTTAGTCCTAAGAGACAAGAGCTATATCTTAACTGTAAGAACAAAAGTTTTAGATGGAAAAATATTTGTAACAGGAAAAGTGGATGATCCTGAAGAAAAACTTCAAATTACCAAACTTGCTTGGGAAACAAAAGGTGCTAGGTCAGTCAATAATGATATTAAAATAAAAGAAGATTTTAACTTCCGGCAATCAGCTAAAGATTTGTTAATCACATCCCAGCTTCGTACGGCCTTAATATTTAATAAAAAAATTAAAGCAACCAATTATCAAATTGATACTTATAAGAAAAAGATATTTATTTATGGGATTTCTTTGACCACAGAAGAAAGAAAAGAAGTAATGAATGAAGCAAAAGAAATACTAGATGTAGAAGATGTTATTGCAAGTATTGTCTTGGTCGAAGATTTAAGAATTCAAAAAAATTAATTTTTTTTATAATCAATTACATCAGCAGAGTAGGCAGCAACTGATGCTAAATTTATAATTTCTGAAGTAGATGACCTTAAAGGGGCTATTTCAATGGGTTGACCTAATCCAATTAAAAGAGGACCAATAACTCTGGTATCACCTAAGCTTTTCATCATTTTATAAGAAATAGCAGCACTGTGTTGGCCTGGCATTATTAATATATTTGCATTCCCTACAATACTTGAGAAAGGATATAATTCTTTGTATTCTTCATTTAAGGCTACATCTGGCTGCATGTCCCCATCAAAATCAAAATCTACATTTTTATCTTTTAAAATTTCAACAGCTTTTTTTATATGTTTAGTTCTACTTGTTAGAGGTTGACCAAAAGTAGAGTGAGAAACAAAAGCAACTTTTGGAACAAAGCCAAACATTTTAACTACTCTAGCTGATGAAATTGCAATTTCAGCAAGCTCTTCTGAGCTTGGATATTCATTTACACTCGTGTCTCCAACAAAAATAGTTTTCCCTTTTGCAACAACCATGTTTAACCCAAACATGATTTCACCTGGTCTAGCATCTATAACTTGGGTAACCTTATCAAAAGAGGCTCCAAACCTCCTAGTATTTCCAGTGACAGCACCATCAGCATCACCACAAGCAACCATACAAGATGCCCATATAACTCTATCATTCCTAACTAATCTATCACAATCTCTTTCCAAAAGACCTTTCTCTCTTTGCATTTTTTCAAATAAATAGTTTACGTACTTCTCTCTTTTTTTTGCGTCCTCAGAATTGACTATTTCGATATCAAAGTTTTCATTGTAACCAATTTCTTTAATTCTTTCTTTAATTTTAGTTTTTTTACCAATTAAAATTGGTGTACCTAATTTAGAATTTTTAAATGCAATTGCTGCTTTAAGAGTGTTTTCATCTTCTCCATCTGCAAAAACAATTCTCTTTTGATTTTTTTTGATATGAGAGTTGATACCCTGCATAATAGTTACTGAAGGATCAAGTCTTTGTTTAAGTTGGTCTTTATAAGTTTCAAAATCTTTTATAGGTTTTTTTGCAACACCACTATCCATAGCAGCTTTTGCAACAGCTGCAGGAATTACACTAATTAGTCTTGGATCAAATGTAGATGGAATTATATAATCTTTTCCATATTTAGGACGATCTCCTCCCATTGCAGCAACAACCTCGTCTGGAACATCTTCTCTTGCTAATTTTGCAATTGCATTTGCAGCAGCAACTTTCATTTCTTCATTAATGGTTGTAGCCCTTACGTCTAATGCTCCTCTAAAAATATAAGGAAAGCCAATTAAATTATTTACTTGATTGGGATAATCAGATCTCCCTGTTGCAATAATGGCATCATCTCTAACTTCCATTATTTCTTCAGGTGTTATTTCAGGATCAGGATTTGCGCAGGCAAAAATTATTGGGTTCTTAGCCATAGTTTTTACCAACTCTTTTTTCAAAGCTCCTTTTGCAGATAATCCTAAAAATACGTCAGCTCCATTTATAGCTTCTTCTAAAGTTCTTTTTTTAGTTTCTACTGCATGAGCAGATTTCCACTGGTCCATTCCTTCAGTTCTACCCCTATAGACCACTCCTTTACGGTCGAGCATGATTACATTTTCACTAGGCACACCACTATTTTTAAATAAATTTGTACAAGCAATTGCAGAAGCACCGGCACCATTTACAACAACCTTAATATCCTTTATTGATTTTCCACTAATATCTAGAGCGTTAATTAATGCTGCTGTAGTTATTATTGCTGTTCCATGTTGATCGTCATGAAAAACTGGAATATCTAAAATTT
>CAJQRT010000022.1 GCA_905612335.1 uncultured Candidatus Pelagibacter sp. | reverse complement strand
AAGTTACCATTTTGAGGAATTGATAGAAAATTACAAATTAACCAAAGGTGTTCTTCTAGATACAGATCTAGATGCAGATGATTGGGAAGGTTTAATAAACGATTTTAAAAAAGTTGTTAAAGATCAAACTAAAAAAGAATTTCCACAAAATGTTCATGAGCAACTGTTTGGTGCAATTAGTGCGGTGTTTCTATCCTGGGAAAGTAATAGAGCAAAAGTTTATAGAAAATTAAATCAAATACCCGCTGAATGGGGAACTGCAGTTAACGTTCAATCTATGGTATTTGGCAATATGGGTGATGATTGTGCAACTGGAGTAGTTTTTACAAGGAACCCATCTGACGGTGTTAATGAAGTTTATGGAGAATATTTAATTAATGCACAAGGAGAGGACGTTGTGGCAGGAACAAGAACTCCTCAATATATTACCAAAAAAGCAAGAAAAGATGCAAAAGCAAAAGAGGCTTCGATGGAAGAATCTATGCCAAAAGTATTCAAGCAATTAGATAAAATTTTAACAGTTTTAGAAAAACATTATAAAGACATGCAGGATGTGGAATTTACAGTTGAGAATAATAAATTATGGATGCTACAGACAAGGTCGGGCAAAAGAACTTCAAAATCTGCAGTAAGGATTGCGGTAGATATGGTTAAAGAAAAATTAATTTCTAAAAAAGAAGCAGTTATGAGAATAGACCCAGCATCTTTGGATACTTTATTGCACCCTACGTTAGATGAAAAAAGTTCTGTAAATGTTATAGCAAAAGGGCTGCCAGCTTCTCCTGGTGCTGCAAGTGGTAAAGTTGTTTTTTCTTCAGAAGAGGCTGAGAGACTAAATGATATGATGCAAAATACTATTTTGGTAAGAGTTGAAACATCACCAGAAGATATTCATGGAATGCACGCTGCTAAAGGAATTTTAACTGCAAGAGGAGGTATGACTAGTCATGCTGCAGTTGTTGCAAGAGGCATGGGCAGACCTTGTGTATCAGGCTCAAGTGAAATTGTTATTAACTATGAATCTAAAATTTTTAAAACATCTTCCATTGAAGTAAAAGAGGGTGACATCATTACAATAGATGGTTCTACAGGTAGAATTATTTTAGGAGAAGTACCAACAGTTAAACCAGAAATCTCTGGATATTTTTCAAAACTAATGAGTTGGGCGGATGGATTTAGAAAACTAAAAGTTAGAACTAACTCTGAAACACCGTTAGATACAAAAACAGCAAGAGATTTTGGGGCTGAAGGCATTGGTCTTTGTCGAACCGAACATATGTTTTTTGATGAGGAAAGAATTTTATCAGTCAGAGAAATGATTTTATCCAAAACAATAGAAGATAGAAGTAAAGCTTTAGAAAAGCTTTTACCCCATCAAAAAAAAGATTTTATAGAAATATTTAAGATTATGAATGGTCTCCCAGTTACTGTAAGATTACTAGATCCACCGCTACACGAATTTCTTCCTAGAACTGAAAAAGAAATTAATGATGTTGCAAAAGTTGTAGGTCTTCCTTTAAAAGAAATTGAATCTAGAATTAATGAGCTACATGAACAAAATCCCATGCTTGGCCATAGAGGTTGTAGATTAGGGATTTCATTTCCAGAAATTTATGAAATGCAGTGTAGAGCAATTTTTGAAGCTCTATCAGAACTTAAGATTAAAAAAATTAAATCAGCATTTCCAGAAATTATGATTCCACTAGTTTCAACAGAGGCTGAGATTAGAATAATGAAGGATTTAGTTAATAGGGTTGCTAAAGAAGTTCAAAAAGATAAAAAAGTTAAAGTTGATTACATAGTTGGAACTATGATTGAGTTACCTAGAGCAGCTATTAAAGCAGATGATATAGCAAAGCATGCTGAATTCTTTAGTTTTGGTACCAATGACTTAACTCAAACAACATTTGGTTTAAGTAGAGACGACAGTGGTAAATTTTTAAATGATTATCTTGATAATAAGATTTTTTCTATAGACCCATTTATCTCTATAGATGATGGTGTAGGCGATTTAATAGAAATTGCAGTTGAAAAAGGAAGAAAAACAAATAAAAAAATTAAACTTGGAATTTGTGGAGAACATGGTGGTGATCCTAAAAGTATTCACTTCTGTGCAAATGCAGGTTTAGATTACGTTTCTTGCTCACCATATAGGGTTCCAATAGCAAGATTGGCTGCTGCACAAGCAGAGCTTTCTAAAAAAAATTAAATTTCTAATTTAAAATCTATAGCAGACATACTATGAGTGATACTACCAATAGAAATTCTATCAACACCAGTTGCTGCAATTTTTTTAACTGATTTTAGGGTTACGTTTCCAGAAGCTTCAGTTTCGTAATATTTTTTGGCTATTTTAACGCCTACCTTAAGTGTTTTATTACTCATATTATCAAACAAAACAGTATTAAATTTTAAACCCATTATTTGTTTGAGTTGATTTAAATTATCAACTTCTACTGTGATTTTTCTTCCTTTTTTATTTTTGATTGCAAGAGATACTAAAGTTTTAATATCAGAGCTTGCAATGTGATTGTCTTTAATAAGAAATTCATCACTTAAGTTAAATCTATGGTTTGTACCACCACCTAACTTAACGGCATATTTTTGTATTACCCTTAAGGTTGGAATCGTTTTTCTAGTACAGCAAATTTTACATTTTTTATTAACCAATTTAACAAATTGATTAGTTTTAGTGGCAATTCCAGAGATATGACTCATAAAATTTAAAGCAACTCTTTCACCAACTAGAATATTTTCAGCCTTACCCTCAATTATAGCTATTATATCATTCTTATTAATCAAGGAGCCTTCTTTTTTTTTAATAATAAATCTAATCTTATTATCTATTAATTTAAATGTTTGTTTTGCAAATTCTAATCCAGCTATCACAGCTCGTTCGTTAGAAATTAATTTAACTTTTATTATCTTATTATTTTTAACTAAGTTTGAAGTAATATCACCAGAAGGGTACAGATCTTCATTTAAGGCAAGCTTTACAACATTCTTGATATAATAATTGCTTAATTTAATTTGAGACACTTTTATTATCTGCCAATCGCAACCATTCTTTCAACAGGAATTCTTGCTTTTTCTATTGTCTCATTATCCATTATGATTTCACCAGTTTCATTTTCTAGGCAATCTAAAATTTTTGGTAATGTAATTTTTTTCATATGAGGACAAAGGTTACATGGTCTAATAAATTCTACATTTGGGTTTTCTACTTGAATATTATCACTCATTGAACATTCAGTAACCATCATAACTTTTTTAGGTTGATTGTCCTTAACATATTTAATCATCCCACCAGTTGATCCAGCAAAGTCACTTGCTTTAATTACGTCAGGGGGACATTCTGGATGAGCTATTATTTTAATACCAGGATTTTTTGCTCTAATATCATGTATTTCTTTTTCAGTAAACTGGTCATGAACCATACAAATGCCTTTCCAAGCAATAATTTCAACTTCAGTTTGTGAAGCAACATATTTTGCTAAGTATTCATCGGGTAAAAAAATAACTTTTTTAACACCAAGAGATTCTACAATTTTGACTGCATTTGCAGATGTACAACAAATATCAGTTTCAGCTTTCACATCTGCAGAAGTATTTACATACGAGACAACAGGCACACCTGGATATTTTTCTTTTAATAATCTTACATCTTTACCTGTGATTGATGATGATAAAGAACAACCAGCAGTCATGTCAGGAAGTAAAACTTTTTTTCCAGGGCTCATCAACTTAGATGTTTCGGCCATGAAGTGAACCCCCGCCATCACAATAATATCAGCCTCAGTTTTTGAAGCCTCAATTGCAAGAGCTAACGAGTCAGCAGCGACATCTGCAATACCATGATAAATTTCTGGAGTTTGATAATTGTGAGCAAGTATAATTGCATTTTTTTCTTTTTTTAATTGATTAATTCTGTGAATATAAGGAGCATGAATTGACCACTCAATCTCAGGCATAACCTTTGAAATTTTTTGATAAATAGGATCAGTTGCTATTCTTACTTCTGTTGTAAATTCCATGTCAAAACTTATCAATTAGGTTAATACTTGTCATTCCTTATTATGCCACACTACTATATCCAACTAGGCAATTTTATTCTTAAAACTGCATTTTCACTTTTTAATTCACTACCTTCCTTAAAGTTTTCATCTAGATATTTGATCAGTGCAAAGGGATATTTGTCATCGATCAATACTTTGCCTATTTCAATATCATTAGCATAAATTGAAGCACCCACAGTTAATTTTCCACTGATTAATTGTATCGGTAATAATCTTTTAGAAAGCTTATTCTTTAATTTTATTCTAGCTGTATTTTCTTGACCAACATAACAACCTTTTTTAAAGTCTATTCCATTTAACTCTTCAAAATTACATTCAATACCAAATAATTTATTTTGTAATTTGTTCATATCTTTTTGAGCAATTCCCAACTGATGACTTAACTGATAATATTCATTTATTGGTGAGTCTTTTAATTCTAGCTTCTTTAAAGATAGGTAAAGTTTTTCTAAATTAATGATAAGTCTTGCACCTAGATCTTTATTTCTCGGGTCTAGTAAAATAGGGTCTTCTCTATATTTGATTGTATGCCCAGGTGCGTCTTTGGCACCTTCAAATTTTAAAAATTTTTCCTTATTAAATGCTGCTACAACAAATTCGTTACTTAAATTCATGATTTCAACTTTGGATCTAAGTTTATATATACTTAGTTGTTTAAAAAGTGCTTCTGTTTGAGACTTTTCACAATCTATGAAGTAGCCAGACTTATGTTTTACAATAATAAATGCAAATAGAAACTTTCCTTGAGGACTTAACAGTGATGCAAAACAACTATTATCTTCATTAACCCTATTAATGTCATTACTAATCATGTTCTGTAGAAATTCTTCAGCATCTGCTCCGTTTATGTAGAGAATACCTCTGTCTTCTAAAATATATACATTTTGAATATTCATAATTGATTGATGTCTGAATTTAATATAATTACTTTTTTCATAAATGTTAGATCTAATAATTAAAAATGGTTCATGCTACATAGATAAAGATCTTAAAGATCAAAATATTGCAATTAAAGATGGTAAAATTATAGAAATTGGTAAAATTGACAGTGAGGCCAAAGAAGTTTTTGACGCTAAAGGACTAACAGTTTTACCTGGGTGCATTGATACTCAAACTCATTTTAGAGAACCTGGATCAACAGATACAGAAGACCTTCATACAGGAAGTAGAGCAGCAATTGCTGGTGGAATAACCAGTGTCTTTGAGATGCCAAATACTAACCCTCCAACTTCCAATAAAATAGAATTTCAAAAGAAATTAGATCTCGCAAAAAATAGAATGTATTGCAACTATGCTTTTTATTTTGGGGCCACACCAGATAATGCTACTGAATTGGCAGATCTAAAAGATTTAGAAGGATGTTGTGGAATTAAACTCTTTGCAGGCTCTTCAACTGGAAATTTATTAGTCCAATTTGAAGAAGATATTGAAAAAGTATTCAAAAGTGCCTCAAAAGTTGTTGCAGTTCATTCTGAAGATGAAGAAATTTTAAATATGAACAAAAAATTGATCAAAGAAGGGGACGTTCATTCACATCCAATTTGGAGAAGTGAAGAATGTGCAATTTCATCAACTAGAAGAATTGTAAGAATAGCCGAAAGATATAAAAAAAAAGCACACATTCTCCATATAACAACAAAACAAGAGATTGATTTTTTATCACAACATAAAGGAAATATTACATTTGAGATCACACCTCAGCACTTAACTATCTACGCACCAGATTGTTATGATAAACTTGGAACTTATGCTCAAATGAATCCTCCTTTAAGAGATAAGTCTCATTATGATAGATTATGGTATGGGGTAAAAAATAATCTTAACGATACAATCGGGTCTGATCACGCACCTCACTTAAAAGAAAACAAACAAAAAACATATCCAAATTCACCATCTGGAATGCCTGGTGTTCAAACACTACTCCCAGTTATGTTAAATCATGTTAACGATGGAAAATTAAACTTAGAGAAATTAATGAATTCTATATGTGAAAATCCAGTAAAAATTTTTGGAATCAAAAATAAAGGTTTTATTAAAGAGGGTTTCGATGCTGATTTTACAATTGTAGATATGAATAAAAAAATATTAATTAAAAATGAAAATATTGAAAGCAAATGTGGTTGGTCACCTTTTGATGGGTATGAATTTACGGGAACACCAGTATCAACAATTATTGGTGGTCAAATTAAAATGAGGAATGGTAAAATTTTAGGTGAACCTGAGGGTAAGCCTTTAAAATTTTAAATAGTTTTTACTGTAAAGCTATTTACAAGCACGACACCCATAACAATTAAGAATAATCCTAATACAGCCTGCCAAGATAATGATTGCTTGAAGAAAACATACCCTAATATTGCAACTGTAAATACTCCAAGACCACTCCATGTTGCATAAACAATTGCGATTGGAATTTTATCAACTACAAAAGTTATAAGATAAAAAGATAATAAATATAAAACTGCAAGAGTAGCGGTTGGAACAATCTTTGTGAAATTTTGTGAAATGGGCAACAACATTGTTCCTCCCACTTCACAAAAAATTGCAATTGTTAAAATTAGATATGTTTTAATCACTACTTAAGAATATTATTTTTAATTAAATCTTCTTTTATTTCAGTTAAAATTGCAGGATCATCAATAGTTGCTGGTATCTTATACTCTTCATTATCAGCAATTTTTCTAATAGTTCCTCTTAATATCTTGCCAGATCTAGTTTTTGGTAATCTTTTAATAACAATTACAATTTTAAATGCAGCAACAGGCCCAATAGTATCTCTAACCATTTTTATGCATTCTTTTGAAATAGTTTCGTTATCTTTTTTAACACCCGTCTTAAGAACGACTAGACCAATTGGTAATTGCCCTTTTAATTTGTCAGCAATTCCTAATACTGCACACTCAGCTACTGACTGGTGTTCTGACAAAACTTCTTCAATTGCACCTGTTGATAATCTGTGGCCTGCAACATTAATAATGTCATCTGTTCTAGACATAATCCAAATATATCCATCTTCATCTATATGACCTGCATCATAAGTTTCATAGTACCCCTCATAATTAGTCATATAATTGTCTTTGTATCTTTTATCTGCATTCCATAGGGTTGGAAAAGTTCCAGGGGGCAAAGGTAATTTTACAACTATATCTCCCATCTCATTTGGTTTCGCTAAAGTTTGATCTGGCTTCATGATTTTGACATCATATCCAGGTACAGCTTTACAGGCTGAACCATATTTTGTTTTCATCATTTCAATTCCTGTACAATTAGAACTAATTGCCCAACTTGTTTCAGTTTGCCACCAGTGGTCAATTACTGGAACTTTTAATAAATTTTCTGCCCATTTAATGGTATCCGGGTCAGCTCTCTCACCAGCTAAAAACAATGACTCAAATTTACTTAAATCATATTTAGAAAAAAACTTACCCTCAGGATCTTCTTTTTTAATAGCTCTAAAAGCAGTTGGTGCAGTAAAAAGTGATTTTACTTTGTAATCTGAAATTATTTTCCAAAAAGCACCAGCATCTGGAGTGCCAACAGGCTTTCCTTCAAATAATACTGTAGTACAACCCTTAAATAAAGGTGCGTAAACAATATAAGAGTGCCCAACAATCCATCCAATATCACTCGCTGACCACCAAACATCATCAGCATCAATATTGTAGATATTTTTCATAGTCCATTTTAGAGCAACTATATGACCACCAATATCTCTAACTATTCCTTTAGGAACACCCGTAGTTCCTGAGGTATACAAAATATAAGCTAAATCATTTGAATTCATTTCAACACAATCTACTTCTTTTGCATTTGAAAGTGCTTCGCCCCAACTGATTTCTTTTGGAGCATTAAGCTCGACCGTATGATCTATTCTTTGGAATAAGATCATTTTATCAATTTTATGAGAAGCCATCTTAATTGCTGCATCAACCAATGGTTTGTACTCAACAGTTTTTCCAGGTTCAAAGCCACATGAAGCTGTAACTATTACTTTTGCTTTACTATCATCAATTCTGCTAGCTAGTTCATTAGAAGCAAATCCCCCAAATACCACAGAGTGGATTGCTCCAATTCTCCCACATGCTAACATAGCTATAACTGCCTCTGGGATCATAGGCATATAGATTATCACTCTATCACCTTTGTTTACCCCCTGGTTTCTAAGAGCTCCTGCAAACTTTGAAACCTTTTCTCTTAATTCTTTGTAAGTGAACTGCTTTTTGTTTCCAGTTATTGGGCTGTCATAGATTAAAGCTAGCTTATCACCTCTACCTTGATCGATATGAATGTCTAATGCATTGTAACAAGTGTTAGTAACTCCATCTTCAAACCACTTATAAAAAGGTGGGTTAGATTTATTTAAAATTTTAGTTGGTTTTTTAAACCAAAAAATATCATTAGACACTTCTTGCCAAAAATCTTCAGGATTTTTTAAAGAATTTTGGTAAATATCATTAAATTTTTTTGACATATTATTTGATTCTATTTTGCTGTTTTTTTTGCTTATTAAATTAAAAATTGTATTAAAATTTAAAAAGTAAGTAAAATCAATACAAATTAGATGTAATTAAACCTTCTAAAAACTAGATAACTTTGATAGTTAACCATCAACAGGACTTAAGCATTAGTTTAAGTCTAGTTTATATAAACTAAAAGTTAAAACTAACAAAAGATGGAGTTTTTTATGAAAAAACTAAAATTGTTTGCTCTTACAGCTGTAGCCCTAATGGGTGCTTCAGGTGTAGCAAACGCGGAAACAGCCATGTTGGCTTCTGATGACTTCGTTGGAATCTCGTTTTGGGTGATTTCAATGGCGATGTTAGCAGCAACTGCTTTCTTTTTCTTAGAAGCAGGAAGTGTTGCTTCTGGTTGGAGAACGTCAATAATTGTTGCTGGTCTAGTAACTGGTATCGCTTTTATACATTACATGTATATGAGAGAAGTATGGGTTATGACTGGTGAGTCACCAACTGTTTACAGATATATTGATTGGTTAATCACTGTGCCATTACAAATGATAGAATTTTATTTAATTCTAGCTGCTGTAGGTAAAGCAAATTCTGGAATATTCTGGAGATTGTTAATTGGTACTGTTGTAATGCTACTTGGTGGATACTTAGGAGAAGCAGGATACATTAACGCTACACTTGGTTTTGTAATCGGTATGGCTGGATGGTTCTACATTCTTTATGAAGTATTTTCTGGTGAAGCAGGAAAAGCTGCAGCAAAAAGTGGTAACAAAGCTCTTGTTACTGCATTTGGTGCAATGAGAATGATTATTACAGTTGGTTGGGCTATTTACCCATTAGGTTACGTATTTGGTTACCTAACAGGTGGAGTTGACGCTAACACACTTAACGTTGTTTATAACGTTGCTGACTTCTTAAACAAAATTGCATTTGGTCTAGTAATTTGGGCTGCAGCTACGCAATCTAGTGGAAGAAAAGCTAAGTAATTAGTAACACGTAAATAATTCAAGAAAGGGCGAGTACATTTTGTGTACTTGCCCTTTTTTTTTAAGTTACTATATATATTCCAATGGCTAAAGTTACTTACATAGAACACAGTGGAAATTCACACACAATAGAAATAGCAAATGGATTAAGTGTTATGGAAGGAGCTGTCCAAAACGATATTCCAGGAATTGATGCTGATTGTGGTGGAGGAATGGCTTGTGCTACTTGCCACGTTTATGTCAAAGAAGAATGGTTTGATAAGCTACCAAAAAAAGAAGATGGAGAAGAGGATATGCTGGATATGGCATTTGAGCCTAATAAATTTAGTAGATTAAGTTGCCAAATATTAGTTTCAAATGAATTAGATGGACTAACAGTTAGCATGCCATCAAAGCAAGGCTAAATGATAAAAACAGATACTTTAATAATAGGAGCAGGACCAGTTGGATTATTTTGCGTTCATCAATTAGGAATAATTGGATTAAAATGCGAAGTAGTAGACAACCTAAATAAAATTGGTGGTCAGTGCATAGAACTTTATCCAGATAAACCTATTTATGATATCCCTGCAGTCCCTGAATGCACAGGAGAAGAGTTAACTAACAACTTAATTGAACAAATAAAAGCATTTAAAACAAACTTTCATTTAAATGAAAGAGTAGAAGAAATTAAAAAAGTCGAAAAAAAATGGATTACAAAAACTAATAAAGGAACTGAATTTGAGTCATCAAGTATAATTATAGCAGCAGGAGTAGGCTCTTTTGAACCAAGAAAATTCCCAACAAAAGAAATTGATAAGTTTGTAGGTAAAGAGATACTTTATTCAATTAAAGACAAAACAGTCTTTAAAGATAAGACAGTTTGTATTTTTGGAGGAGGAGACTCGGCATTAGATTGGGCAATTGAATTATCAAATACATCTAAAGTTATATTAGTTCACAGAAGAGATGATTTTAGAGGAATGCAGGCGAGCATTGATAAAGCTAATCAACTAAAAGAAGAGGGTAAAATAGAAATTTATACAAAATACCAACTAGATTCAGTTAGTGGTAATGAAAAAGTTGAAAGTATTAATATTAAACATGATGATGAGAGTATAAGAGAAATTAAAACTGATTATGTTTTAGGTTTTTTTGGATTAATAATGCAACTGGGACCTATTGCTGAATGGGGTTTAAATTTAGATAAAAAAACAATTCCGGTTAATACTGAAAGCTTTGAAACCAATAAAGAAGGAATTTTTGCAATTGGGGATATTTGTTCTTATCCAGGTAAGCTTAAATTAATTCTTTCAGGATTTCATGAAGGTGCTCTTGCTGCTAGAGGATGCTTTAAATATGCAAAACCAGATGAAAAATATAGATTTGAATTCACTACATCTTCAAAAACAGTTAAAGAACGACTAGGTGTGAAGGAGTGATTGAACTCTTTAGTTCTGATACCCCAAATGGAAAAAAAATAAGCATATTATTAGAAGAGATAGGTTGTGATTTTAAAGTTACAGCAATTGATTTATCAAAAGATGATCAATTTAAACCTGATTTTAAAAAGATAAGTCCTTTTAGCAAAATACCTGTAATAGTAGATCATGAAAACAATGAATCTTTATTTGAGTCTGGGGCAATCCTTATTTATTTAGCAAATAAATATAATAAGTTTTATGAAGCTAAAAATCGTAATACTATAAACCAATGGTTGATGGCACAGACGGGAACTATTGGACCAATGCTTGGGCAGCATCATCAGTTTCATCATTACAATCCTGGTAAAAGCCAATTTGGAGAAGAAAGATTTTTTAAAATTGCTAAGAGACTTTATGGTGAGCTAGATGAAAGGTTATCTTCAGCAAAATATTTAGCTGGGGATGATTATACAATTGCGGATATTGCAACATGGCCCTGGATTGCAAGACATGAATGGCATGATATTGGTCTTAAGAATTATAAGAATTTATCAAGATGGTATATCGATATCTCTAAAAGAGAAGCTGTAATAAAAGGATATCAGTTTATGAATAAAAAAGAGTTTCCTCCTCAACCTTAATCTCTTAACTAATTAGTCTGTATATAGAGCTTAAGATACCATTTCC
>CAJQRT010000021.1 GCA_905612335.1 uncultured Candidatus Pelagibacter sp. | reverse complement strand
AAATACTTTGGAAAAAAAACATCTGAAAGTTCATCAACGAGTGGAGAAAAAAAAAGCTCCAGTTTTGATGGAAAGAAGAAGTTTAAAAGCAGAAGTGATAGACCTAAAAGTTTCACTTTCAAAAAACATAGTCAAAAAAGAACTAAAGTCTAAGACTTTTTAGATTTCTCTTTTTTATTTTTTCTTTTTTCTTTCAGGCTTAATTTTGGCTTTTTAGCAGTACTTGAATCTTTAAATGATTTTCCACTGTATCTTTTTGACATATTCTAACCTTATAACAGCTTAATAAAAAAAAAAGCCACCTAAAAAGATGGCCTTTGAATTCTTTTTAAAAAAGAGTGGGATTACATACCCATCATATTGTTCAATAATTATTGATTTACTTATCTTTTTTTAAAAAAGCTATATCAATTTGCACTAAAACTTTATCTAAGTAATGAATTTCAGTAATCTCAAAAGGTAAGTAGTTAATGCTATCTAAATATTTTATATAATCATTTAAAGTTGGTGCGCCCGAGTTATAAGAAATTATTGGACATTCTAAAAGAATAATTTTACAATTATTTAAAATTTCATTCCCTCCCTTAAGAATATCAATTTCTGAACCTTGAGTGTCAATTTTAAGAAAATCTGGAAAAGGAATTTGATTTTTTTTTTGAATTTCATTCAATGTAATTGCCTTAAGAGTTTTTGGAGCGATTGTATTTTCATAAAAATTGGTTTTTTCAGGAAAATATGAATCCCCCCGCATGTACTTTGCTAAAAAATTGAACATCTTTATTTTTATCAGAGAGAACATTAATAAAATATTTATGACCAGAATCTTTTAAATATATCTCATTTTCAGCATTTGCTTCAAATAAATAAAATTTACTTTTTTTTAGTGATGTTTTTTTAGTAATTTAGTCCAATCCCCTTGAAATGCTCCAACATCATACACAGTGTTAATTTCAATTTTATTTTCTAGTAAATGTAAGATTATAGAATTTAATTTTTGCTTATATAGAGAATTAAACAATTTCTCGTATTTTTTTTTAAAAAATTTTACTATCTCAAAATTTATGGCAAATTTTTTATATGATTTAATTTTCATTTTTAAAGTTAATTGATATCATAAAAAAAACCCCCAGAAATTTATTTCTGAGGGTTCTAATTTTGTTTAGTGTATGTATCTAGAGTGTTCTCTAGATGGAAACGAATTACATTCCCATTCCACCCATGCCGCCCATGCCGCCCATTCCACCAGGCATTCCACCAGGCATTCCACCAGCACCAGCATCTTTATCATCTGGTTTGTCAGCAATCATGGCTTCAGTAGTTACAAGTAATCCAGCAATTGAAGCTGCATCTTGTAAGGCTGTTCTCACAACTTTAACAGGATCAATGATACCTTTTGCAAACATGTCAACATACTCTTCATTTTGCGCATCGAAACCTTGATTCTTTTTGCTTTGCTCAAGTAATTTTCCAACTACAACTGAACCATCAACTCCAGCATTTAAAGTTATTTGTCTAATAGGAGCTTGTAAAGCTTTAGCTACTAACGCAACTCCAGCTTTTTGATCATCTCCTTTAACTTTAAGTGAGCTTAGGCTTTGTGAAGCATATAAAAGAGCACAACCACCACCAACTACTATTCCTTCTTCAACAGCAGCTCTAGTTGCGTTAAGAGCATCTTCCACTCTATCTTTTCTTTCTTTAACTTCTACTTCTGTTGCACCACCAACTTTGATTATAGCAACTCCACCAGCAAGTTTTGCTAGTCTTTCTTGAAGTTTTTCTCTATCATAATCAGAAGTTGTTTCACCAACTTGTTGTTTAATTTGAGCACATCTAGCTTCAATCTCAGATTTTTTACCACTACCACTAATGATAGTACTGTTATCTTTGTCAACCTTTACTCTCTTACAAGAACCAAGGTCAGTAAGTTTAACATTTTCAAGTTTAACTCCGATGTCTTCAGAGATAACCTGACCACCAGTTAAGATTGCAATATCATCAAGCATTGATTTTCTTCTATCTCCAAAACCAGGGGCTTTAACAGCAACAACTTTTAAACCACCTCTAAGTTTGTTTACAACAAGAGTTGCAAGAGCTTCACCCTCAACATCTTCTGAAATAATCATTAGTGGTCTTCCAGCTTGAACAACAGCTTCTAAAAGTGGAACCATCGGCTGTAGATTAGTTAATTTCTTTTCATGTAATAGAATAAAAGGATTTTCTAACTCAGTAGTCATTTTATCAGCATTAGTGATAAAGTATGGTGATAAATATCCTCTATCAAACTGCATACCTTCAACAACATCTAACTCAGTTTCTATTCCTTTTGCTTCTTCGACAGTAATAACACCTTCGTTGCCAACTTTTTGCATAGCTTTTGCAATCATGTTACCAATTTCTTTATCACCATTAGATGAAATAGTACCAACTTGAGCAATCTCATCACTATCTTTAACTTTTTTAGCTGAAGAAATTAGACTTTCTTTAACATGCTCTACTGCTGCATCGATTCCTCTTTTAACATCCATAGGGTTCATGCCTGCAGTCACATATTTAACACCTTCTTTAACAATCGCTTGTGCTAATATAGTTGCTGTAGTTGTTCCATCACCAGCTTCTTCGTTTGTTTTGCTAGCAACTTCCTTAACCATCTGAGCACCCATGTTTTCAAATTTATCTTCTAAATCTATTTCCTTAGCAACCGAAACACCATCTTTGGTAATTCTTGGTGCACCATAAGATTTATCAATAACAACATTTCTACCTTTTGGTCCAAGTGTAACTTTTACTGTGTTAGCAAGGATATCAACACCTCTTATCATTGCTGCTCTTGCTTCAGAGTCAAATTTTATAACTTTTGCCATTTTTACTTTCTCCTTTAATTAAATTATTTTCCTGAAATACCCATAATGTCAGATTCTTTCATTATGTTGTATTCTTTACCATCGACTTTGATTTCAGTTCCTGACCATTTGCCAAAAAGAACTTTGTCTCCAACTTTCACATCCATTGGAATTAATTTTCCATCTTCAGTTTTTGCTCCACCACCAACAGCAATAACCTTACCTTCTTGTGGTTTTTCTTGCGCTGTATCAGGGATAATTATTCCTCCAGCAGTTTTTTCACTACTGTTTAAAACTTCTATTAGAACTCTATCGTGTAACGGTTTAAATTTCATAAATTCTCCTTTTATTATGCGACTCATATAGCTATTAGGTTAACTATTTCAAGAGATGTTAAAAAAAATATGTGGGGCAAAAAACCAGAGAATTTGTGTTTTTTATAAGTTATACCTCCCATAATGACTAAGAATTTAGATAACAATGGATTAAGATCAATTGTTGAGAATTATGATATTTTTTATATCGATTTATGGGGTGTTGTTCATAATGGGGTAACTCTTCATAAAAATGCAATTGAAGCCTTAGAAGAAATTACCAAAGCAAACAAAAACTATGTTCTTTTAACCAATGCACCAAGACCAAATAAAGTAGTAAAAACAATATTGGAAAAAATGGGAATGAGTAAAAAAATAAGAGACAAGGTTTATTCTTCTGGAGAAGCATCATTAAGTTATTTAAAAAAAAACTATTCAAATAAACTTTTCTATCATATTGGACCTTCTAGAGATTTTGATTTGTTTTCAGACTTTAAAAGAAATAAATCTAAATATATTAAAGATAGTCAATACTTATTATGTACGGGATTATTTGAAGAGCAAGAGGATGATTTAAATTATTTTAAAGAGTTACTCAAAGAACATATTGATAAGATAATGATTTGTACTAACCCAGATTTAATCGTGGATAAAGGAAGTAGAAGGGAGTTATGCGCAGGATCCGTAGCACTTGTTTTTGAAAAAATGGGAGGAGAAGTTATTTATTTTGGAAAACCATTTCCTGAGGTTTATAATCAAGCAATTAATAACAAGGGGAAAAGAGCTTTATCTATTGGTGATAATTTAAATACAGATATTAAAGGAGCCAATCTTTTAAATTATAATTCTTTAATTATATCAAATGGTATTCATAAAGATGAAATTAAAAAAGAAGGTATAGATATGGTTTCAAAGAAGTATGAAGTTATTGCAAACTTTATTCAAACAGAATTAAAGTGGTAAATAATGAGGTTATATAGAAACTTTAATATTTCAAATAATCATAAAAAATCAATTATCTTAATTGGAAATTTTGATGGTGTTCATTTAGGTCATCAAAAATTATTTAAATTAGCAAATACTTATAAAAAAAAATTTAATCTAAAAATTGGTGTTTTAACATTTGAACCAATGCCTAAAATGTTTTTTAATAAAAGCTTTAAAAATTTTAGAATTTCAAGTGTAAAACAGAAAAATATAATTTTAGATGATTTAGGAGTTGATTTTATAATCACTAAAAAATTTGATAAAAAATTTTCAGCAATTAAGTCTGAATCTTTTATTAAGGAAATTTTATCAAAAAAATTAGAAGCCCAATATATATTTGTTAGTAATAACTTTAGATTTGGCAATAAAAGAGAGGGAGATGTTAGACAATTAATAAAAAATGAAGAAAAATATCATTACAAAATAGTAAAACCACAACCACTAATCTTAAATAAAAAAGTTATCTCCTCAACATATATTCGCTCTCTTCTAAAAAAAGGACAATTAAAAAAAACTAATAAGTTATTAAGTCGAAATTGGTCAATTGAAGGAATTGTTAAAAAGGGAAGGCAACAAGGAAAAAAAATTGGTTTTCCAACCTGTAATATTGATATTAAGGATTATGTGATTGCGATGCCTGGAGTGTATGCCGCTAAAGTGAAGCAAAAAAACTCCAATAAATCACTAAAAGCGATTGCTAATCTTGGTTATAGACCAACGTTTAATCAAAAAAAAATTTTACTAGAAGTGCATATTTTTAATTTTTCTGGAAATCTTTATAATAAGTATTTATCAGTACAGTTCACAAAGTTTATAAGAAAAGAGAAAAAATTCAAAAACGTTGATCAATTAAAAAAACAAATTCAAAGTGACTTAAAAGTTGCTAAAAAAAGTTAACATGAGCAAAGAAAATATAAATTTACCTAAAACAGCTTTCTCCATGAAAGCAAATTTACAGAATAAAGAACCTGAAATTTTAGAATATTGGAAAAAAATTGATCTTTATAAGGAGTTGAGAAAATCCAATAAGGGTAAAGAGAAGTTCATACTTCATGATGGTCCACCATATGCGAATGGAAATATTCATATGGGTACGGCTTTAAATAAAATTTTGAAAGACATAATAGTAAAATTCCATCAAATGGATGGTAAAGATTCCGTATATGTTCCAGGGTGGGATTGTCATGGTCTACCTATTGAGTGGAAAATTGAAGAACAATATAAAAAAAATAAAAAAAATAAAAATGAAGTTCCAATAACAGAATTTAGAAAAGAGTGTAGAGAGTTTGCTCAAAAATGGATTGAAGTTCACAAAATACAATTTAAAAGATTAGGTGTTGTTGGAGATTGGGATAATCATTATGCAACAATGAGTTTTGAGGCAGAAGCTCAAATCGTAAGAGAGTTAGGAAAATTTTTAAAAGAAGGAAGTCTTTATAGAGGATTTAAACCTGTTCTTTGGTCAACTGTAGAAAAAACTGCTTTGGCAGATGCTGAAGTTGAGTATCATGATCATAAATCAGATACAATTTATACAGCCTTCCCAGTTAAAAAAACAAGTATAAAAGAATTAGAAAATACGGAAATTATTATATGGACAACTACTCCATGGACTATACCTGCAAATAAAGCGTTAGCTTATAATGAAGCCTTAGATTATTTAATAATTGAATTAAATGACGAAGGAGATTTTAAGAATAAAAAAATAGTAGTTGCAGAAGCTCTACTAGAGTCTGTTATCAAAGATTGTGAAATCAAAAGTTACAAAGAAATAAAAAAATTTAAAGGTAAAGATTTTAAAGATACAATTTGTAGCCACCCTTTCTTAGAGCTTGGTTATGATTATGATATCCCAATGCTTGAAGCAAGATTTGTTACAACAGAGCAGGGAACGGGTATTGTTCATTGTGCGCCCAGCCATGGTCCTGATGATTTTAATCTTTGTTTAAAACATGGAATAAAAGCCATAGAGACTGTAGATGGTGATGGTAAATATACTAAAAATCTTCCTTTATTTGAGGGAACTCATATTTTTAAAGCTAACCCAATTGTTATTGAAAAATTAAAAGAACAAAAAAAGTTATTATCTAATGGAGAGCTAGTTCATTCGTACCCGCATTCATGGAGATCAAAAGCACCCCTTGTTCATAGAGCAACTCCGCAATGGTTTATTTCAATGGAAAGTCATGGCTTGAGAAAAAAAGCGTTAAAGGCTCTTGATGACACTAAATTTTATCCAGACAAAGGCAGAGAAAGAATAAAAGCAATGATTGAAACAAGGCCAGATTGGTGCGTTTCAAGACAAAGAGTGTGGGGTGTTCCACTTCCAATATTTGTTCATAAAACTACTAAAGAAATTTTAGTAGATGATAATGTAAATGAGAATATTGCCAGTATTTATGAAAAAGAAGGTTCTGATTGTTGGTTTTCTGATAATCCTCAAAGATTTCTAGGAGATAAATATAAAGCAGAAGATTACGAAAAAATAAGTGATATTGTTGAAGTTTGGTTTGATAGTGGTTGTACGCATGCTTTTGTTTTGGAAAAAAGAGAAGATCTTCAATGGCCAGCATCAATGTATTTGGAAGGCTCTGATCAGCATAGAGGTTGGTTTCATTCATCACTTTTAGAGTCTTGTGGAACGAGAGGTAGAGCACCTTATGAATCAATATTATCACATGGATTTGTTGTAGATGGCAAAGGTCTAAAAATGTCAAAATCTGTAGGAAACGTAATTGCACCTGAGGATATTTTAAAAAAATATGGGGCAGATATTTTAAGAATATGGGTTGCCTCATCTAATTATGCGGAAGATTTAAGAATTGATTATTCTATTTTAGAACAACACGCCGATTCATATAGAAAAATTAGAAATACATTTAGATATTTATTGGGTAATTTGAATGATGATTTCCAAAAAATTGATATGGAAAATCTGGACATCAAACAATTACCAGAATTAGAGAGATATATGCTTCATAGAGTGTATGAATTAAATAATAATTTTAAAAATTATTTTAAATCTTATGATTTTCACAATCTTTATAAAGAACTTTTAAATTTTTGCACAGTAGACTTATCTTCATTTTATTTTGATATTAGGAAGGACGCTTTATATTGTGACTCAAAAAATTCTGATAGAAGAAAGAGCAGTATAGTTGTTTTAAATATTATTTTAGAATCTTTGGTTAAATGGTTTGCACCCATACTTTCATTTACAACAGAAGAAATTTTTACCTTAATAAACAAAGAGCAAAAAAGTATTCATCTTGAGCAATTCATGGAATTTCCAGAATCTTTTCAAGATGAAGAGTTATATAAAAAATGGAAAGAGTTAAAAAAAATTAGAGACGTCTGTAATATAAGTATTGAAGCAAAAAGAGCTAGCAAGGAAATAGGATCAAGTTTAGAAGCGAGCCTAGTTATTAATCTAAATAAAACATTATTCGAAATTTCAAAAAATGTAGATTTTTCAGAAATATGCATCACATCTTCTGCTTTAGTTCATCAATCAAACACAGATGAAACAATTATTGAAACGATTAAGGCCGAAGGAAATAAATGCCCAGTTTGTTGGAAAATTAATAAAGTTAAGTGTGAGAGGCATTCAGATTAAATAAAAAGTTGATGAACAAAATTAACTTAAAGAACTTTTATTTGAATTTAGTAATTTTGTTGATAGTTTTTGTACTTGATCGGACAACAAAACTGTACATCTTAAATCTCGCAGAAGGAGAAACGGGAGTTGATGTTTATATAACTCCTTATTTAAACCTATTCTTGATTTGGAATAAAGGAATAGCTTTTGGTTTATTTTCAATAGATGAAAATATTATCTACAATTCTATTACAATCATAATCGGGCTTATCATTATCTCTATTCTATTTATGATGCTAAAAAGCAATAATATGCGGCGTTATTTTTTTGCATTAGTTGTAGGTGGTGCTTTAGGAAACTTTTATGACAGAATAGTTTACACGGCTGTTCCAGATTTTATTGATCTACATTTTTATGATTTTCATTGGTTTGTTTTTAATGTGGCTGATATATTTATTACTATTGGAGTTTTTTGCCTTATTTTAGTAGAACTTTTCTTTAA
>CAJQRT010000020.1 GCA_905612335.1 uncultured Candidatus Pelagibacter sp. | reverse complement strand
TTTTTAAGTGTAAAGAAATTTAAAAATTTTAAAGAAGACTTCACCAAAAGTTTTTTTTTAAAATTAAATAAAAAAAACTTTTATCTCAACTTCATTAATTTATATGTGGGCCCTTAGCTCAGTTGGTAGAGCAATTCCCTTTTAAGGAATGGGTCGATGGTTCGAGTCCATCAGGGCTCACCACTAAATTAATCACTAGAATATTAACTTATTGTTATTGGCGGATAGTCTAATATCACACTATTTTCCCATTCTGATAAATCCTTTATTCTCTTGGAGGATGATGGATGTGTACTCATAAATTGAGGTGGCTCTTTACCTTTATTTTCTTCTTTCATTCTTTCCCATAACTTTTTAGTTTCCCTGATATCAAAACCAGACAATGATGCAAAAATCATTCCTAGGTAATCAGCTTCACTTTCTTGGGTTCTTGAAAAGGGATTCATTATTCCAATCTGAGATAATAATCCTACGGTATTCATCCCGGTAGCTTGATTAATTTGTCCTAATTTTCCACCTGTAAAAATATCAATTAAAGATGTTCCAGTTTGTAACAGGGCACCTCTGCTTGCTCTTTCAACGGAATGTTTAGCAACAGCATGTGCAATTTCATGCCCCATAACTGAAGCAAGACCGTTTGTATTTTTTGTAACGTCAAGTATTCCTGTGTACACAGCAATTTTACCTCCAGGCATACACCAAGCATTTTTAACCTTTTTATTATCTATTAGAATATATTCCCAATCAAAATTAACAGTAGGATCGTTTAGACCGGCTCTATAAAAATATTCAGATATAGATTCTTCCATTCTTTTTCCAATATCTTTAATTTCATTGAGTGTTTTTGTGTCGTCACTCATTTTCTCTTTTTCTTTGACCTTTTCAAAAATTTGAGCTGCCTGTGCATTTAATTTAGATTCTGGTATAATTTTTAATTGCCTTCTGTCTGTTATTGGAGCTGTAGAGCAGGCACCAATCATTAAACCCGAACATCCGCATCCAACATAATTTAAAAATTTTCTTCTATTCATTTTATTAAAATTTTGATAACCATATAATTATATACTTTTATGAATTTAAACAATAAAATCTTAGTTTCACTTTTCATTATAGCTGTTTCATTTGTTGTTTATTCTAGTTATCACTAAATTATCTATGCCTATTAAGAAGAAAAAATCATTAGCTTTAAAATTAAGAAATTATTTTTTTACAGGTGTAATTGTTTTAATACCAATTGGATTTACGCTTTATTTAAGTAAATTCTTAATTAATTTTTCAACGAAATTAGTTCCTTCTGGACTAAATCCTAATACTTATCTTCCATATGCAATTCCAGGTATTGAAATAATTTTAACAATTATTTTCATCACAGTTGTAGGTGGTCTTTCTTTAACCTTTATAGGAAAAAAATTTTTACAAGTAATTGATGATTTATTTAAAAGAATGCCAATACTAAGAACTATTTACTCTGCTATAGGACAAATGACCGACTCTTTTAGAGAACAAGAGGGTAATAAAAAAAGTGTTGTACTGGTTGAGTATCCAAGAAAAGGATCATGGGCCGTAGGTTTCGCTACCAAAGAAAATACAGGTGAAATTAAAGCTAAAACAAATATTAACTTAGTTAATGTTTTTGTTCCAACAACACCCAATCCGACAAGTGGCTTTCTGCTTATGATACCAAAAGAAGATTTGATTTATTTAGATATGACTTTTGAAGAAGCATCAAAATTTATAGTTTCAGCAGGGACTTCTAAGCCAAAAAGTTAAACTATATCATTAATTATATCTGCCTGATCATATAACTTCAGTAATGCTTTGTATTTCTTAATATTAATATCTTCTAATTCCATTTTTTTAATTTGTTTTTCTGCCATTAGAAATAAATCTTCATTTTGAATAGGGTCGGCTAATCTAAAATTTTTAACACCACTTTGTTTAAAACCAAGTAAATCACCAAAACCTCTTAACTTCATATCTTCTTCAGAGATTTCAAAACCATCATTAGAGTTCTTTAAAATATTAATTCTTTTTTTAGCATTAACGCTTAAATTAGACTTAAACATCAATATGCAACTCGCTTGTTTTGTTCCACGTCCAACTCTTCCTCTTAATTGGTGTAACTGAGATAATCCAAACTTGTTAGCATTTTCTATTATGATTACATTTGCATTAGGGAAATCAATACCAACTTCTATAATTGTTGTGGAAACTAAAATTGAATATTTTTTATTTAGAAAACTATTTAATATTTCTTCTTTTTCTTCATGGTCAATTTTTCCATGAAGTAATGCAACTTTATTGGGGAAAATATCATTAAGAAATTTGTATTTAGTAACTGATGATTGGTGATCTAATTTTTTTGATTCCTCTATCAGAGGACATACCCAGAAAATTTGGTTTCCTTCTTTTATCTCCTTTTTAACAAAATTAATAACATCATCTATTTTACTTTCTAATTTACTATAAGTTTTAACCTCTTTTCTATTACTTGGTTTTTCCTTAATAATAGAAACGTCCATATCACCATAAACTGACATAGTTAGTGTTCTTGGAATGGGTGTTGCTGACATTAAAAGAACATCACAATTATCTCCTCCCTTGTCAGATAAAAGCTTTCTTTGCCTAACTCCAAATTTATGTTGTTCATCAATTATAATATAACCAAGGTTTGCAAAAATTATTTTTTTTTGAAAAATTGCATGCGTACCAAATACCATTTGAATTTCATTGTTTTCTAATTCTTTTACAATTCTCTTTTTTTCACTGTTTTCGCTCTTACTGGAAAGTAGTTCAATTTTTATATTTTTAGGAAATAGTTTTTTTGCTAAACTATAATGCTGTCTAGCTAATATTTCAGTAGGGGCCATTAATGCAACTTGGAACTCTGAACTGATGACACTTAAAGATGAAATTAAAGCAACAATAGTTTTACCACTTCCAACGTCACCCTGCAAAAGTCTAAACATTTTACTTTTTGAATTTAGGTCGTTATTGATATCATTTAATGAATTTTTTTGATCATTAGTAAGAGTAAAGTCTA
>CAJQRT010000019.1 GCA_905612335.1 uncultured Candidatus Pelagibacter sp. | reverse complement strand
TGGAACCTCATTTGCAATCATTATTCCAACCTCAATAGTGTCAGTTTTAACCCATCATAAATTTAAAGCAGTCGATTTTGGTATTGTGAAAAGTTACGGAATTTTTGTAGTATTTGGTGTAATTTTTGGAACAATTTTTGCAGCAACTCTTAAAACTAAAACTTTAGTTCTTTTCTTCGCAATCATCATATTCTTATTAAGTATTTATCTCTTGTTATTAAAAGAGAAGGAGAAAAACATAACTCTTAAAATTAAACTTCATCTAAAAATTATTTTAGGATTTTTAGTTGGTTTCATTTCAGCACCTATGGGTATTGGAGGAGCTGTTATGAATGTTCCAATATTAAAGTTTTTTGGCTATTCAATTAATAGAGCCATAGGAAGCGCTGCTGCTATCGGTTTTTTAATTGCTTTATTTGGAGCAATAGGATTTTTGATAACGGGTAGTTACTTAAAAACAAATATTCCATTAAGTATTGGTTTTTTAAATATTCCAGCTTTTTTAATCTTCATACCGATCACAACATTTATGGCTAGAATTGGTGCAAGAACTGTTCACATGATAGATAAGAATAAAATCAGTAAATACTTTGGAATATTTTTATTAGTTATTTCTGCAAAATTTTTATATGAATATTTTAAACTTTAATTATGACCAATAAAGTTAGTAAAAGTTTTCTAAAAGATTCTCATTTAATAACTGAATTAAAACTATGCAGTATTCGTTTAATTGATAATGCTAAATTTCCTTGGATCATTTTAATTCCAAAGCGAAAAAATATTACTGATATCTCAGAACTTAGCTCAAAAGATCAAATGTTATTAATGAAAGAGATTGTTCATTGCAGCAAGTTAATGAAAAAAATTTTTAAAACAAAAAAACTTAATGTTGAAAAAATTGGTAACATTGTTCCTCAATTACATATTCACATTATCGCAAGATCTACTAAAGACAGTACGTGGCCGCTATCGGTTTGGGTTGTTAAAGGGAAACCTTATACAAAAATTCTATTAGCAAAAACTATCAATAAGATTAAAGAGTATTTTAAGGATTAAAGGGTAATGACAGAGGTAGCTTTAGTCTCCCGCCACTACCTCTTGATCATTATGTATCTGATTCGTCCTAAATTTGTTAACACGTATTAATTGAAACTAGACTTTATCAACTGCTTGCTTTACTAAATAGATAACACCTCGACTCACAAAAAATTAAATTAAAATACATTGATTAAAACCACACTTTCATCATTTGCTAAATCTATTGGCTTTAATTCGCAAAATTACATTCCAAAAGAAGGGGTATCCTTTTCTTTATTTAGAATTGAAGTTTTATCAGGTTTAACGGTTGCTTTAGCATTAGTTCCTGAAGCTATTGCTTTTGCTTTTGTTGCTGGAGTTGCACCTTTATCAGGGCTTTATGCAGCTTTTATCGTCGGGTTGATTACAGCTGTATTTGGTGGAAGACCTGGAATGATTTCAGGAGCAACCGGCGCCTTAGCTGTTGTAATGGTTTCACTTGTTATGGATCATGGTGCTCAATATTTATTTGCAACCGTAGTGTTAATGGGAATTTTACAATTATTAGCGGGTGTCTTTAAGCTTGGAAAATTTATTAGAATGGTACCTCAACCTGTAATGCTTGGTTTTGTTAATGGCCTTGCAATTGTTATTGGTATTTCACAACTTAGCCAGTTTAAAACTATTAATGCAATGGGACAATCGGTATGGATTTCAGGAAACACTTTATATTATTCAATAGGGTTTGTTGCTTTAACTATGTTAATTATTTGGTTACTACCAAAGATTACTAAAGCAGTTCCAGCAACTCTTGCTGCTATTTTAGCAACATCTGTATTAGTTTTGGTATTAAAAATTGATATTCCAAGTGTTGGAGATCTTGCAAGTGTTAAAGGGGGGTTACCTATATTTTCAATCCCAAGTGTTCCTTTAAACTTTGAAACTTTAAAAATTATTTTCCCTTATGCATTTATCTTGTCAGCCATTGGCTTAATTGAAAGCTTGTTAACTCTTAATTTAGTTGGTGAAATCACTAATAAAAGAGGAGGGGCAAGTCAGGAATGTTTAGCACAAGGTTTAGCAAATACAGTTACTGGTTTTTTTGGTGGTATGGGTGGATGTGCGATGATCGGACAATCTATGATTAATGTAAAATCAGGGGGTAGAACAAGAATTGCAGGAATAGCTGCAGCATTATTCTTATTAATTTTTATTTTATATACGTCAAGTTATATTGAGATGATCCCAATTGCAGCATTAGTTGGTGTTATGTTTATGGTAGTGATTGGAACCTTTGCCTGGAACTCTTTAAAGATATTATTTTTTGTACCAAAGAGTGATGCGTTAGTTATTGTCCTTGTAACTGTTGTAACTGTTTTAGAAGATTTAGCTGTTGCAGTAATTGTTGGTGTTATTGTATCAGCATTAGTTTTTGCCTGGAAGTCTGCATCAAGAATTAGAGCAGTTGAGAGACCTTCTATTAGAGAAAAGGGTGCTAAGGTTTATGAAATAGAAGGACCACTATTTTTTAGCTCAACGGATAGTTTTTTAGAATTATTTAAACCAGAAGAAGATCCTGATGTAATTATTATTGATTTTGCTGGATCAAAAGTAATTGATCAATCAGCTTTAAAGGCAATTGAAGACATTGCTGATAAATATAATGGTTTTGGAAAAAAAGTTAAATTAAGACATTTAACTCGTGATTGTCATAGATTATTAAGTAGAGCGGGTCAGCTTGTTGTTGATAGTGATGATGATCCAGATTACGGAATTGCAGTTGATTATGATGTTAAATTAGGTATTTTTGGAAATTAACATGAGCAAAGAGATAAAAGCCGATGACGTTATTTTCAATTTCTTTAAACAAATTTGTGATGAGAAAGATGATGTTAAATGTGTTGAGCTAGGCAATAGTTGGATTAACGCAATGAAGACTAATCTTACTAACATGGAAAAAAATCTAGAAGAAGCTGATAAAGCTAAACATCAAGAAAATATAGACAGTAATATGAACCACCTTAATAACCTTAAGGATAAATCAGCTGAGGAATGGCGTGAATACGCAACCCAGTGCATGGTCGAGATCTTAGATCATAAAACTAAATCGTGAATTTCTTTAAGAAATTATTTTCAAGTAGCAATCTAGAATTACAAATCAATGACGGTGGGAGAGCTGCTGCTGGTTACAAAGGTAAAGCTGGAGATTGTGTAGTTAGATCAATTGCAATTGTATCAGGCCTTCCTTATCAAAAAATTTATGATGATCTTTATAAAGCAAATGAAGAATTTAGAACCACATCAAGAACAAGGCTTGCTAGAAGTTTAAAACAAAAAAATGATAGTCCAAGATCAGGCACTCATAGAGTGGTGGTTAAAAAATATCTTGAAAAACTTGGGTGGCAGTGGACACCAACTATGTTTATAGGCCAAGGCTGTAAGGTTCATTTAAAAAAAAATGAACTTCCAGGTGGAACTTTGATTATATCTTGTTCAAAACACATAACTGTTGTTAAAGACGGTGTTTTACATGATATTTATGATTGTTCTAGACGTGGAACACGTTGTGTCTATGGTTATTGGACAAAACCTAATTAAACTAACTCAAGACATCTTAAAAAATATTTGTTAGCATTTAATTGTGAAAAAAATATTGGGGACTAGCTTTATTAGTAAGCTTTTGACCATTTTAGTCTTAAGCTTATTATTAACTAGTGGTGCTAAAGCTGGTTGTGATGATGCTCCAACTGATGGAGTGGATTATTCTAATTGTCAATTCTCAGAAGGCCAAGATTTAAGTAGAGCCTATATACCAAACTCTAATCTATCATTTATTAGTTTTATTAAAGTTACTTTTGATAAAGGGGTAATGATGAATGCAACATTAGCTAACGGTAATTTTGTAGAATCTTCTTTTATTAGAACCAATTTGTATGAAGCAAATCTTGAAGGTGGTATTTTTGAAAAAGCTAATTTTTCAAGTGCTAACTTAACAAGAGTAAACTTTAAAGGAGCCTCATTGATTGAGACTAACTTTACCAATGGCAACCTTTTTGAAGCAGATTTAACGGGTGCTAATATTTTAAATGCTACCTTTGAAGGTGCCAATCTAAACAATGTAACCTGGATTGATGGAACCAAATGCTCTTTAGGTTCAATTGGAAAATGCAATAAATAAAAAATTCTTAGAAATTATTAATTTATTTTATAAGTTTAATTTTCTGATTAATAACAAGAACTGCTCCAATTATTAAAATAGGTAAACCTATTATTAAATCTTGCTGCCATTCTAAGTTTTCAAACACGGTTGAGATTAATAAAGCAAGTACAGGCATCACCACCCCCACATAACCCGCTCGTCCAGCTCCAACTTTTTCTAATAATCTTAAGTAAAAGATAAAAGCAAATATTGAGCCAACTATTGATAGATAAGCAAGTGATGCGATGTAACTGAAGCTATATTCAAATAGTAATTCAGTGCCTTTTATCTGCGTGATTAATAGTGTGACCAGTGAGCCATAAAGCATTGCATAAGCAAGTGTTGGAATTAATGAAAAGTTATTATTTAAGTTTCTTTGGTGAACCATGTTACCAGTTGATGCACAAAATGTACCAAGTAATGCTAAAAATAATCCAACATGAGTTCCATTTGCTAAGCTGAAATTGAAAATTTCATCACTAAAGATGATTATAATTCCAATCATTCCAATGGTTGCACCAAGTAAAGTTTTTAAAGAAGGTTTCTTTTTAAAATAAAAACGTTCACCTAGAATATTCATAATAACAACTGTTGAAAAGACAACTGCTGGAAAGGCACTTATTAAATAAGTATTTGATAAATAGAAGAAAACATAATTTAAGGAGTAGAGGCAAATACCAAAGAGTAAAAACCAAAGATGTTGATTTAAAGAAAACTTAAGATTTTTTTTCTTATAAATTAAATAAACAAAAATAATAATAGCTGCAATTAAAAATCTATAAAATACCGATACCAATGGATCAACGTAGCCTAATTGAAATTTAATTACATACCAGGTAGGGGACCAGCAAAATAATGTGATTATAAATAAGAAAAAATTATTCATTATTAATAACTATAATCAATTAAGTTTAAAAAAATAATTATCTTTAAATTATGATTGATTAATCGCTCTATAATTCAATATTTTATTTTGATTTTTTACTATTCACAAACTATTTTAATAAACTATTTTAACAAGCTATCGTATGCTTTAGAAAAACCTTTTAGTGGAAGATTAATGCTCATGTTATCTTTGAGCCCATAGGCTACCATAACTAAAGTTAATTCTTTGCCTGATTTAAATAATTTTATAACCTCATCATTAATAGAAATTTGGGTAACGCAACCTTCATTTGCATTACAATGTGTAAAAGGAATATTTAAAACATTTTTTTTATCAACTTGAATTAAAGGTTTTTTTTTTAAATCAACATTTAAAGGAAACCTGACAATTAAAATAGGTACTAGTTTATTTTCTTCTTTTAATTTATAAGTTTTTTCTTCTTCATCTACTAAATCCATCTTTCTTTCAGTAGTTGATCCTAGTTGAATGATAGCAGTTGCTAGAGTTTGTTTTTTATCACTGTCTGGAATAGGTACTTGGCTATTGATAGCAATTATACAAGATTTTTTATTATTTTTAGCACATTCTTTAGTCCATTTTTTATCTCCAACTTCTGCCGATGATGTAATGGGTGCTAATAAGAGTATAGTTAGTATAATTAGTTTATTTAAGAATCTTTTTTTATATAATTTATTCATTTTCATTGAATACTCGCAATATTAGAGCGTGACTAATCTTTTTTTTTAAATGTGTTATTTATGCCACAACTTATGAATTTCAAACTTTTTGAGGCAGTTATTTACCCTTATAATTAAAGGTTTTTTCACTCTCTTTATATATAGCTAATATTAGCAATCTTTTGCTAAGGTGTACTATTAAATTTTAATGTTTGATTAATTCATAAAAAATAATACAAATTGAGAATAAAATTTTATAAATAATAAGTTAACTTAAGTAAAAGGAAGAAAACCATGAAGAATAAAGCAACAAACAACCTAGCATTCGCCACAAACGATTCGCCAAAAAGTTTAAAAAAAATATTAGGTACAACAGCTCTTGCAACAACACTTGTTGCAACATCTTTCTTTACTGGATTAACTCCATCAGCAGAAGCTGCTGCAGTAAGTTTAACCAATGGTTCAAACTTCTCTTTTGACAATGAAATTAACCAAGCTACTGACACACTTGTTATGGCTGCCAGTGCCACAACACATGAAATATTTCTAGATGATGGTGATGTAACTGTAGGTAACGTGACCCAAGCATCTGCTGGTGCAATGATATTAACAATAACTGATGATGCCACTGGGAGTATTCTGGATATTAACGGTGATATTGCGATTTCAATCGCAGGCTTAATTATTAAAACTGATGATAACTCAGTGGTAATTAAAGTTGGTGGAGCAATAACTGAAGCTACTGCTCTTGATGTGAAATTTCAATTAGATAGCACTGCAACATTAATTTTTGACGGTGCTTCTAAAAGTATTGATGGAATAATTGATGGTATTGCTGATAATGAAGGAACATTAAGTCTTGCAGGTGTAACCTCATTTGATGAGGCTATAGGTGGTGCTAACCATTTAAAAAATATAACTGTTGCTACTGGTAAGTCAGCTGATTTCAATGCAGCGGTTAACTCTACTGCACTGACTACTGTAGGTACGGGAACTTTAAATTTTGATGCTGCTGTAGGAATAAATACAATTACTAATAATGGTACAATAACATTAAATAGTACTTTAGATGGAGAAGCTAGTGGTGACTCTACAATAACTATGACTGGTACAGGTTCAGTATTAAATATATATGGTTCAAACAATATAGGTCATGATGTTATCTATTTAGCAGCTGCTGATGGTGATGGTACAATT
>CAJQRT010000018.1 GCA_905612335.1 uncultured Candidatus Pelagibacter sp. | reverse complement strand
GCATCTACAAATGAAATCAGAGGAACTTCTTATAAGTCAAGAATTGATAATCCTAAATATCAATTTGCTGGAAAAACAGGAACATCACAAGTTAGACGGATTACAAAATTAGATAGAGAGCTTGACTTAAAAACATTTGAAATTCCCTATAATGAAAGAGATCATGCGCTATACATAGCGTTTGGACCATACAAAAATCCAAGATATGCATTAAGCATAGTAATTGAACATGGTGGATCTGGAAGCTCAACTGCAGCACCAATTGCAAAAAAACTTTTTAAATTAATTATAGATAGACACGAATTAAGAGAAAAACAGAGTAAACAAAATGATTTAGAAATATAAATGCAATATAACTCATTTAATTCACAACCCACCTTTTTTCAAAAGTTAAAAAATTTTGATTATATTTTGCTAATTTGTATTTTATTACTTGGATTGATTAGTGCCTTATCAATGTACTCAACAGACGGAGGTGAAATTTTATTTCATAGCAAAAGTCATATTTTAAAATTTTTAATTTTTTTTACAATAATGATTTTTATGTCATTCTTTAATATTAAATTTTGGCATTACATTGCTTATTTGTTTTATGTTGTGGTTTTATTTCTTTTACTTTGGGCTTCTTTATACGGTGTTAAAGCCTCAGGATCTCAAAGATGGATTAATTTATATTTTATTAACTTACAACCTTCTGAATTGATGAAAATTGCAATAATAGTATGTCTTGCTAAATATTATCACCGCATACAACTCAATAAAGTTAATAGTTTTCAAGTTATGTTTGTTGCTTTAATAATTTTAATTTTACCTATTATGCTTGTTATTATTCAACCTGATTTAGGTACTTCAATTTTAATTGCATTAAGTGGACTAGTTGTCATTTGGCTTGCAGGAATTAATATTAAATATTTTATATATTCATTTATAGTTTTATTAATTTCAACACCTTTTGCTATTGCTTTTTTACAACCTTATCAAAAACTTAGAATTTTAACATTCCTTAATCCTGATAGAGATCCTTTGGGTGCAGGCTATCAAATTATTCAATCTAAAATAGCAGTTGGATCAGGAGGTTTAACCGGCAAAGGTTTTTTAAAAGGCACTCAAAGTTATTTAGAATTTCTACCAGAAAAGCATACAGATTTTATTTTCACTTTATTTGCAGAGGAGCATGGTTTTTTAGGGTCCCTAGGTCTATTATTAATTTATATAATTATTATTTACAGAGTATTAAGAATTGGTGTAATTTCGAGAAGTTATTTTGCTAAACTTTTTTGTTATGGTTATGGATCTGCAATATTTTTTTACGTAACAGTAAACATGTCTATGGTTTTGGGCTTACTGCCTATCGTTGGATCACCACTACCAATTATGTCATATGGAGGATCTTCCATGCTTGCAACAATGATTGGATTTGCAATTGTTATGAGTGCTAAAATTAATCATAAACAGCTAATAGCCTAAGCATTTTAGTGCTTAACTTGTCGAATTTGTCGCGAGAATATTTATATTTAAGAATTATATAAAGTGTCATGGAAAAAAATTTAAAAATTGGAATTGTGGGTGCTGGCATACAAGGTATTTCCAATGCATTATTTTTACAAAAAAAAGGTTTTAGTGTTACAATTTTTGACAGAGATGAGCCAGGAAGTCCCGCTGCATCTTATGGTAATGCCGGCCACTTTTCTCCATATGCATCTGTTCCAATAAATAGACCTGATGTTTTAAGTGATGTCCCTGCAATGCTTTTAAGCTCTACAGGACCACTTGCACTTAAATGGAACTATGTTCCAAAAATGGTACCCTGGTTTTTAAAATTTATAAGAAACTGCACAACAAAAAAAATGATGCACACTGCTAAAAATATGCATCAAATTTTAGATTTAGCTCTACCTGCTTATGATGAATTATTTGATGATATAGATCTTGGAGGATTAGTTGAAAAAAAAGGTATTTTATATATTTGGAATAATCAAAACTTAAAAAGTAGAGAGCTTGAAATTAATGTTAGAAATGAGCTAGGTGTTGACCAACAAGAAGTAACACCAAAAGAAATTCATGATCTAGAGCCTAATATAAAACCGATCTATCACGGAGGTGTTTATTATCAGTATGGTAGACATGCCAGAAATCCTAAGAAAATTCTTTTAAAACTTTATGATCTTTTTTTGAAAAAAGGAGGCAAGTTTTTAAAAATGAATATCAAAGACATAAATTTTTATGATGAAAAACCAGTTATAAAAGCTGAAACACAAAGCTTTCTTTTTGATAAAATTGTAATTGCCTGTGGTTCATTTTCAAAAAAATTAACAGATAATTTGGATGAAAAAATACCTCTTGATACTGAAAGAGGATACCATGTTCATTTTAAAGATTGTGATCATCTTTTAAGTAGACCGGTAATTTTTCAAAATAGAGGATTTGGTATTACGCCCATGGAACAAGGACTTAGAGTTGTAGGCACTGTTGAGTTTGGTGGATTAGATAATCCATTATCTAAATCAAGAGTTAAAAATTTAATTAATAATGCAAAATATATGATGGGTGATTTACCTGAACATGAAGATGAGTGGCTTGGTTTTAGACCAACACTGCCAGATTACTTACCAGTAATAGGACCTTCAAAAAAATATAAAAATGTTTTTTATTGTTTTGGACATCATCATTTAGGATGGACATTAGGACCAATTTCAGGGAAAATAATTTCAAGTATGATTGCTGAAGAAAATACAAACTTAGATTTAAAACCGTACAGTTCTCTTAGATTTAACTAAGTGATAAATAAAAATAATATTGCTTATGTTTTTTTATTTTTTGCAACTTTATTTTGGTCTGGAAACTTCTTAGTTGGAAAATTTGCCAGTCAATATGAGGTACCACCTTTTTCATTAAATTTTTATAGATGGTTTTTTGCTTGGTTGATTTTAGCACCATTTACAATTCAAGAAATAATAAGAAAAAGAAATTATATTTTAGAAAATTATAAATATTACACAGTTCTTGGGATAACAAGTGTCACTATATTTAATTCAATCGTCTATTATTCTTTAAATTTTACTCAAGTGATCAGTGGAGTATTGATGATATCAACAATACCAGTGATGATCATTTTCATTTCATCAATTTTAAAGATTGAAAAGACTAATACTTTTCAAGTATTAGGAGTTGCGTGTTCTTTTATTGGAGTAGTTTTAATTATAACTAAAGCAAATCTTGGAATATTATTAAATTTAGATTTTAATAAAGGTGACATTACAATGGTTTTTGGAATGTTGTCATGGGCCACTTATTCAGCATTATTAAAGAAAAAAAAACATGAACTATCTCAATTAGGGTTACTAGAGGTGGTAATTTCATTTGGGTTTATTTTTTTAATACCAATTTATTTTATAGAATACCAAATGGGTTTTAGAATTGTTTTAAATCAAAATTTTTACATGATTTTGTTTTATGTAGTTCTGTTTCCAGGTCTTATTTCTTTTATCTTTTGGATAAAAGGAGTTGCTTTAATCGGTGCTAATAGAGCAGGTGTTTTTTTACATATGATGCCTATTTTAAGTGCAATTATGGCAATGATTATTTTTAATGAAAAATTTATGTTTTATCATATGTTGGGTGCAATATTTATTTTAACAGGAATTCTTTTATCAAATAGAAAGACTAAAAATGCTTAAAGTTGCCATCTTAGATGATTATCAAAACGTATCTCATGAGTTTGTTGATTTAAAAAAACTCTCAGGAAAATATGAATTTAAAATATTCAGTGAGCCTTTTACTGATGAAGCAGATGCAATAGAACAATTATCAGATTTTGAAGCATTATTAATAATGAGAGAGCGAACTCCCATCACAAAAAATTTAATCGATAATCTTAATGATCTTAAATATATCATTACAAGTGGCTCAAGAAATAAAGCGATAGACTTAGCTGCAGCCAAAAAAAGAAAGATTATAGTATGTGGAACAGAGATTGGTTTTTCAGGTACTTCTGAGTTAACGTGGGGTTTAATTTTAGGTTTAGCCAGAAACTTTAAAGAAGAAATTGACAATATGTACCAAGGTTATTGGCAATCGACTATTGGCTTTGAACTTAAAGGAAAAATTTTAGGCTTAGTGGGTCTTGGAAGAGTTGGTTCTCAAGTTGCAAAAATTGGTAAAGCTTTTGGCATGGAAGTTATGGCTTGGAGTGAAAATTTAAACTTAGACACCTGTAAAGAATTAGGTGTTTTGCCATGTAGCAAAGAAGATATATTACAAAATTCTGATTTTATTTCTATCCATGTTCAGGCAGGTGAAAGATATAAAGAATTAATAAAATTAAAAGAGTTAGATATGATGAAGAAAACTGCTTTTTTAATTAATACATCAAGAGGGTCAATTATTAACGAAGATGATTTAATTATTGCATTATCAACAAATGTTATTGCTGGTGCTGGCCTTGATGTTTATGAAAAAGAACCTTTACCAGAAGGTAATAAATTAAGATTTTTACCAAATGCATTATTAATGCCTCATGTTGGTTATGTTACTGCAGAAAATTATAGTATGTTTTATACACAAATGATTGAAGGTTTAGAGGCATGTGTTGTTGGTAAACCATTAAGAATATTAGAATAAATTTATGACAAAAAAAATTAATCAAGACCTTACTGCAGAACAAAAATTAGTTTTATTTGAAGATGGTACTGAAGCACCAGGTACTAGTGAGCTAAACCATGAAAAAAGAGAGGGGAGCTATCACTGTACTAATTGTGGTGAAAAGTTATTTGACTCAACTGCTAAATATGAAAGTGGTTCAGGTTGGCCATCATTTTATCAATCATTACCAGAGGCGTTTGAAACTAAAACAGACACTCTATTAGGGTATGAGAGAGTAGAATATCATTGCAAAAAATGTGGTGGTCATCATGGTCATATCTTTGAAGACGGTCCAAAACCAACAGGTAAAAGATACTGCAATAACGGTGTTTGTTTAACTTTTAAGCCTAAAAATTAATTTACTTTAAAAGTTCTAGTAATTTATTCTCTTTTTCTAAAGCTCTAATATCATCGTAGCCACCAATGTGCTGATCATCAAAAAATATTTGAGGAACTGTTCTTTTTCCATTAGCTTTTGTAATCATTTCATCCATCGCACCATCAACTGTTGCAATACTAATCTCTTTATATTCAGCATTATTTCTTG
>CAJQRT010000017.1 GCA_905612335.1 uncultured Candidatus Pelagibacter sp. | reverse complement strand
TTTACTAGATTTTTGCTGCCCAATACTGAATTTTTTATTAATTCTCCACCTTGACTCAGCTCGAACAATAAAGCCACAACAGTTTTTAGAACGGCACTTACATGGAAATTGTTTATAATCTTCATCATAACCAAATCCATAATCGGCAGTTATCTCCTCACCTTTCTTAATGTCTTTTATAGCAATCAACCATAATTTTAAGCCAGTTCCATTATAGTCACAGTTATTAGAACAAGAGTGATTTATTAAACGTGCGGGGTTCCATGAAACGTCTCCATCCATGTCATATTTCTTATTTAAGTTAAATAAGTAAATAGGTTTTGCATTATCAAACCTTTCAGTCGCTTCAGTTTGTTTTTTAGTAATAATTTTTCCAACATAATCAATAATTCTAGTACCTTCTTTAATGTCTTTTATGGCATAAAGACCACGACCTTTTTTATCGATGTTAGATTTTTGAATTTTATAAAGTTTCACTGTGAGTTATTTAATGTCTATTAAGAAATTATCAATCAAATTCTAGTAAGGCTTTAACGTGCATCTCAGTGCTTTCTTGGAGGGCTAAGAGATCGTAGCCACCCTCCAGGATAGAGACTACCTTTCCATCACAATATAATTTAGATAATTCTAAAGTTCTTTTGGTGATTTTGTAAAAGTCTTTACTCTCCAGCTGAAATTGAGCTAGTGGATCATCTTTATGAGCATCAAAACCTGCAGAAAGTAGTATAAACTCAGGTTTGAATTCATCTATTTTTTTCAAAACATATTCATATGCATTTAAATATTCTTCTGAGGTTGTGCCAGCTGGTAGTGGAATATTGAATATATTATTATATTTACCTTTTTCTTGCTCTGTACCAGACCCAGGGTAGAAGGGATATTGGTGAGTTGAAATATACAAAACCTTCTCATTATTGTGAAAAATGTCTTGAGTTCCATTTCCATGATGAACATCAAAATCAATAATTGCAATTTTATTAAGTCTATATTTATCTATTAGGTAATTAGCCCCAACAGCTACATTGTTGTAAATACAAAAACCCATAGCTTTATTTTTTTCTGCATGGTGTCCTGGAGGTCTGACAGCACAAAAAGCATTTTTAAATTCATTATTTTGAACACCATCAATAGCCGTAATGATTGATCCTACAGCATCTGAGGTAGCCTCTTTACTTCCTGGAGATACAATTGTATCTCCATCTAAAAAAGATAACTCTTTCTTTGGAAAAGACCTTTCTACAAAATTTATATAATCAGGATTGTGAGTTATTTCTAAAAGTGACCTATTAAATTTTGAAGGTTTTTTCCAAACTAAATTCTTATTATCTAACTTTTTAAAATTATTGATAACTGCTGTAACCCTATCAATTTTTTCTGGATGTCCATCGCCTGTATCGTGATTTTGATAAGTATCAGAGGTTATTAAACCAGTTTTCATTCAAAATAATTTTCCAAGATACTAGAATATATTTTTGTTAATTTTTTTAAATCTGAAATAGATACTGCTTCATCTACTTTGTGCATTGTTTTACCCACTAGACCAAATTCTAAACATGGAGCAATTTTTCTAATAAATCTAGCATCCGAAGTTCCACCTGTAGTGGATAGCTGAGGTTTAATTTTTGTAATTTTTTTTATAACATCTTGAATCATGTAAGTAGTTTTATTAGGCTTAGTTAAAAAAGCCTCACCAGATACACGATATTCTATTTTAAAATTAGACTTATTTTTTTTGGCAATATCTTTAAAAATTTTATTTAATCTATTTTTTAAGCTAGAAGAAGAGTGTTTATTGTTAAATCTTATATTAAATGTAGCGTTTGCAACACCGGGGATAACATTATCAGCAGTATTATCGATATTAATTTTAGTTACCTCTAAGTTTGTTGGTTGAAAATCTTTTGTTCCTTTATCAAATTTTATTCCTTTTATTTCATTTAATATTTTAATCATTGTGGTTGAAGGATTATTAGCACGATGAGGGTACGCAACGTGGCCTTGAGTACCAATTATAGCTAACTCTGCATTAATACTTCCTCTTCTGCCAATCTTAATCATTTCACCAAGCTTATTAGGATTTGTAGGCTCTCCAACCAAACAAAAATCTATTTTTTCTTTTTTCTTTTTTAAATAATCAACTACCTTTTTAGTACCATTAATCGCAACGCCCTCTTCATCACCTGTAATTAATAAACTAATAGAACCTTTAAATCTTTTATTATTTGATACAAAGTTATTTACTGCAACAACCCAACTTGCTATTGCACTTTTCATATCATTTGCACCTCTTCCAATTAGGTGGTTTTTTTTAATAGCAGGATTAAATGGTTTTATAGTCCAATCTTTTAAATTTCCTGGAGGTACCACGTCTAAGTGGCCTGCAAACATAAAGTTTGGTTGTGAATTACCCAGCCTTGCATATAGGTTTTTAACAGGTTTAGATTTTTTACTTTTAAACTCTAAGATTTTACATTTAAATCCAATAGCTGTTAGTTTATCTGCTAAGAATTTCATTACACCCGCATCAATAGGTGTGATGCTTGGAAATCTTATTAGCTCCTTTGCTAATGTAATTTCATTATAAGTTGGCATTTAGTCTCTTAGTAGATCGTTAATAGAAGTTTTAGATCTAGTTTTTTCATCAACTTGTTTAATTATCACTGCACAATATAAAGCAGGACCCTTGCCATCTTTACTTGGTAAGCTACCAGGTACTATTACTGAGTAAGGTGGAATTTTTCCGTAGATTACTTCTCCAGTTTCTCTGTAGACAATTTTTGTAGATTGACCAATAAATACACCCATGGATAAGACTGATCCTTCACCTACGATTACTCCTTCAACTATCTCAGAACGAGCTCCTACAAAACAGTTATCCTCAACAATCGTTGGATTAGCTTGCATTGGCTCTAACACTCCACCAATCCCTGCGCCACCAGATATGTGACAGTTCTTTCCTATTTGAGCGCAAGACCCAACAGAAGCCCAAGTATCGACCATAGTTCCTTCATCCACGTAAGCTCCAATATTCACAAATGAAGGCATCAAGACAACGTTTTTGCCGATGAAAGATCCGTGTCTAACCACTCCATTAGGTACCATTCTAAACCCAGCTTTTTTATGTTCTTCTCTCCCCCAGCCTGCAGTTTTCCCTCTGACTTTATCCCACCATGTAGCATAGGGACCTGCAAGAGTTTGCATTTCGTTAGTTTTAAAACTTAAAAGAATTGCTTTTTTAATCCACTGATGAACTACCCATTCATTATCTTTTTTTTCAGCAACCCTTAAAACACCTTTATCAACAAGTTCAATTGTTTCCTTAATTGCATCTAATATAGTTTGGTCAGATTGGCCATTAATTGAATCCTTGTTGTCCCAAGCTGTATTGATAATGTTTTCAAATTCTTTCATAGTTTTATTTTATCGTTAGTAGGTTAGTTTTATTGTG
>CAJQRT010000016.1 GCA_905612335.1 uncultured Candidatus Pelagibacter sp. | reverse complement strand
TAACAGCTGGTATGACAACTGTAGTGTTCACTTTATTGTTTGTTGATTTCTTTGATACTGCAGGAACATTAACTTCTGTAGCAAACGTTGCTGGCAAGGTTGGTAAAGATGGTAAAGTTAAAGATATCGAAAAAGCAATGATGGCTGACAGTGTTGGAACTGTAGCTGGCGCAATGATGGGAACAACGACTGTAACAAGTTATGTTGAATCTGGTGCTGGTGTAAAAGCTGGTGGAAAAACAGGAATGACCTCTTTAGTAATTGGTCTCCTATTTTTAGCTTGTATATTCTTTGCTCCCTTAGCAACAAGTTTACCTAAGCAAATTGATGGTGCAGCTTTAGTATTTGTTTCTGTTCTTTTTGTTAGAAACATAACTGATATTGAATGGGATGATATTGGTGAAGCAGCTCCTGCTATTCTTGCTATGATTGCTATGCCGTTAACATACAGTATTAGTAATGGTATTGCTTTAGCATTTGTATCATACGCATTAATCAGATTATTTACTGGTAAGTTTTCTTCAACTTCACCAGCAATATGGGTTATCGCAATCTTAAGTGTTGTAAGTTTTGCGGTTGCTTAAAATATAATTTTTAGGGCTGGAATTATTCCAGCCCTATTTATTTCTCTTAATTATTTCTTCCATAGACATCTCTTCATAATGTTCAGTAGGTTGAACAATCCATGGGTCTGAATCTAGTTTTACTGGACAAAAATCTGGCTCAAATGTGGATGATTTTTTTTTCCATAAACATGCAGTTTTAACTTCATTTATATAATTTTTAGTTGGCTCATAATTTTTTAACCACTCAATACTTTTATTCAAAGTTAATCCAGTATCAGATAAATCATCTACTAATAAAACTTTATCAAAATCTTTATTCTCAGCTATAGAACTAATTTCTCGAGCAAACATCAATTGACCTTGTTTGTCTTCCATTCCTTTTCCCGAGTAACTTTGGATAACTATGTAGGCTATAGGCAATTTTAGAACTCTAGAAAGAATATCTAATATTGGAGCTGCTCCCCTCATAATACCCACTAATACTGTTGGCTTATAATTATTGTGAATTTCTATTGCTAATTTTTCTACAATTTTTGTATACTGATCAAAAGTGATAATTAATTTCTCTGCCATAAAATTTATTATCATATAAAAAATTATTTAAAAAGGAGAAATAATGAAAGCCTACTGGATCGCTTTATACAAAAGAATAGATAGCCAAGAAAATTTAAAAAATTATGGTTCAAAAGTTACTGAAATAATAAAAAGTTATGGAGGAAAACCTCTTGTGAGAGGTGGAAAATTTGAAACTTTAGAGGGTGAAACTTACCCAAGAACTGTAATCTGGGAATTTCCAAATCATGAACAAGCTATGAAGTGTCACGATTCTAAAGAATATCAAGATGGTTGGGCTATAGCGAAAGATACTACTGAACGAAACTTACAAATTATCGAAGGTTTTAGTACTGAATAGGTTCTGGATCTATACTTCTCCACAGATACCAAGTTGCAACTGAGCAGTATGGGCTAAATCTTTTGTTTAATAATTTTACATAAGACTCTGGTGGTAGGTATCTTTTTTTGTAATTTTTTGAAATTCCCCTTAAAAGACCGATATCTTGTATAGGCCAAATATTTGAACGATTATAAGTAAACAATAAAATCATTTCAGCCGACCATCTTCCAATTTGTCTTAATTGAGATAAATAAATAATAGCTTCTTCATCTGACATTTTTGGAATTAACCTAGGATTAAATGATTTATCTAATATTTGTTTCGCTAGACTTTTTATTCCTTTAACTTTTTGTTTAGTTAGTCCACAACTTTTTATCTGAGCAGTGGATAGTGTAGAAATAGTTTTAGCATTTATTTTATTCTTACATTTTTTTTGAAATTTTAAAAATATAGAATTAGCAGCAGCAACACTAATTTGTTGTCCAATGATGCTTTTACATAATGAAAAAAATATGTCTTTTCTAGAAGTAAGTACAGCCTCTGAAGGAGATTTATATTTGCTAATTAATAAGGACATAACTTTATCTTTATTGGATAAATATTTTTTTGCAGTATTCCAGTATTTTGGTTTTTTATTCATGTCTAGTATTAGATGGTATCTTTTGTTTATGATAGATTTCTCTTTTAAAGATTATAAGAGAAGCAAAAATTACAAGAGATGCACCTATTAGTGTTTTTATAGTTGGTGTCTCATTCCAAATTAAATAACCAAAAATAATAGCAAATATTAAAGCTAAATATTTTAAAGGTGCAACTAATGATACCTCTGAAAGTTTATAAGATTGAGTTAAAAATAAATTTGCAGAACCTCCTGTTACTCCAATTAACGCTAAAAGAATAAAGTCTTGAAAATTAGGCATTATCCAACCCATAGGAATTGTGGCTAAGCCTGCAATTGAAATTGTAATTGTAAAAAAAATTGAGATAAGCCATATAGGTTCTGTCGTTGACAGTTTTCTAATTGTAATAGTTACAAAAGCCATCCCAATACAAAATATTAATGGAAGAAAATAAAGATAATTCATACCTTTAAAGCCAGGTTCGGCAATTATAATAACACCAATGAATCCAATCAAAACTGCTAACCATCTAAAAATACCTACCTTCTCACTCAGTAAAAAAATTGATAACACGGTAATAAATAAAGGTGCCGCGTATGATAAGCTAACAACAACAGCTAAGGGAAGCTCTCTTAATGCAACAACTATTGCTATTAAGGCCATTAAGCCCATAAGACATCTAAATAAATGTTCTTTCGATCTTGTGGTTGTATAAAAAGTTTTAAGTTTATTTTTTGGTATTAAAAAATAAGTAGGCAATAGTCCAAAAAAACCTCTAAAAAACAATACTTCTCCTGTTGGATAGTCACTTGACCATTTTACAAGTAAATCCATAACTGAAAAAGTGCACACAGATAGAAACATGTACAAAAAGCCTGATTGATTTTTAGTCAGCATAAGAATAATTTGTAGATTAAATTAAAGGATAAGCAATGGAAATAGCAGTTTTAGGACTAGGATGTTTTTGGGGGCCAGAAATTAAGTTTAGTAAACTTGAAGGAGTTATCAAAACTGAAGTTGGTTATTGTGGCGGTGAAAGTAAAGAAACCACTTACAAGGAGGTATGTACTGGTAACACAAATCATGCAGAGGTCGTTAAGTTAGACTTTGATCCTAAAGTTATCTCTTATGAAAAAATTTTAGATTTTTTCTTTGAAATTCATGACTCCACAACACTAAATTCACAAGGACCAGATTTTGGAACACAGTACAGAAGTGAAATATTTTATTTAAGTGACAAACAAAAAGAAATTGCTGAAAACGTTATAAAAAAAATAAATTCAAGTTTATCTGGAAAAGTTGTAACAAAATCTTCTTTATTAAAAAATTACTGTCCAGCAGAAGAATATCATCAGAGATATTTGGAAAAAAGATAACGTGTCTTTAGTTAATACAAATTGGCTAGAAAAAAATTTAAATAAAGTAAAAATTATTGATTGCTCATGGCACATGCCACAGATGCACCGTAATGGTTTTAATGAATATAAGAACAAGCATATTGAAAATGCAATTTTTTTTAATTTAGATAAAAACTCTAAAAAAAATACTGACCTACCTCACATGTTAACAGATGCTAGGTCATGGGAAAATATTATTTCTAACATGGGAATTAAAAATGATGAACAGATAGTTGTCTACGACAATTCGGATATAATTAGTTCATGCAGGTGTTGGTATAATTTTATATATTTTGGTCATAACCCGGAATTGGTCCATGTATTAGATGGTGGTTTAAAAAAATGGATTGAAGAAGCCAAACCAACTACTAATGAAATAATTAAGATTATTCCCTCTAGCTATACTGTGCATGAAAAAAAAGAGTTAGTAAAAGATAAAAAAGAAATTAATGAAAATATTTTTGAAAATAAATTTAATGTTATTGACGCAAGAAGTTTAGAAAGATTTGGAGGTAAGGTTCCTGAACCAAGAAAGGGTTTGAGGAGTGGCTCTATCAAAAACTCTTTTTGCCTGCCCTTCTCTGAGCTCATAAATAAAGATCATACATTTATTAGCAAAGAAAAAATTTATGAAAAGTTTAAATCAACTGGATATGAAATGGGTAAAAACATGGTATTTACATGTGGTTCTGGTGTTACCGCATCAGTTTTGGCTCTTGCTTATTCCTTAATAGATAATAAATATATGCCAACTATTTATGACGGATCATGGAGTGAATATGGAAAGAATTAAAATATGAAAAGATCTACAAAAATTGGAACAGTAATTCTTGTTTTCTTTTTAATTATTACAATAGTAGTTGTTGGAAGAACAATGATAGGGAATCATTTTAAGAAGAAATTTAGCAAAAGACCTCCTCCTGGAATAATAGTAACTGAAGTTTTAAGTAAAGATTTTTCACAAAAAGTCTCAACTTATGGGACGGCAATCCCATTCAGAACTAAATCATATAAAATTGAGAAATATGAAATAGTTAACCCGATAGAATTCAATAAAAAATTAAAAAAAGGTGATTTAATAACAAAATTAAAGACTAGAAATCTAATAGCAGCCTTTGATGGAATAGTGACTAAACGAGATTTCTCAAATGATATTAAAGTTTCAGAAAGTTCTCTTTTAATACAGCTAGAAGATACTTCAATAATTTATGTGGATGTAGATATCCCAGAACTTTACTCAGTTTTTATAAAAGAAAATTTAAATGTTGATGTTAAATTTTCGGGCAATAATAACAAAATTTATTCTGGAGTTATAGATTCTACATCAGGAAGAATTGATATCGAAAAAAGATCTTTAGCTGCAAGAATAAAGTTAAAAAATGATAATTTTGATATTTTACCAGGATCTCTTTTAGAGATCACAATTAATTACAATGAAAAGAATTCCTTAGGTATACCTGATACTAGTTTAATGATGGAGGGTGATAAAACCTACGTTTATAAAGTTTCTGAAAAAAATATAACAAACAAAACTGAAGTTGTGATTGGAATAAGAGATAATGGATTTATTGAAATAGTTTCAGGGTTATCACAAGGAAATAATATTGTCGCTGAAGGGTTAAAAAAAGTCAGACCAAGACTTGAAATAAAACCAATTAAAAAGGGTGAAAAAAAAGCTAAATCTAATTGGAAAAAAAAAGCTACACTTAAAAAAGATGATCCTAAAAAGAGCAAGTTTGATTGGTTAAAAAAATTAAATATATTTAATAAGTCAGAAAAAAAGACATTAAAAGTAAATAATTAGATGTATATAACAGATGTAAGTATAAGAAGACCTGTAGTTGCTTGGGTAATGTCTCTTATATTAATTGTTTTTGGAATATTTGTTTTTTCAAAATTGCCAGTAAGAGAATTACCTGACGGTTTACAGCCTCCAGTAGTTCAGATTAAAGTAGACTATAAATCTGCATCCGCTCCTATAATTGATCAAGAAGTAACACAAATTATAGAAGATGTTATAGGTGGTGCTGAAGGAATTAAAAATATTGATTCAAAGTCTGAAAATGGAAGTAGTACTATAAATGTAGAGTTTAATACTGACATCAATTTAGATAATGCAGCAAATGATATTAGAGAAAGAGTAGCAAGAATTGTTGGACGATTACCAGATGAAGCAGATAGTCCACAAATATTAAAACAATCAGCTGGTTTTACAACTACAATGTGGCTTTCCGTAACTTCAGCAACTTGGGGTGATTTAGAACTTGGAGATTATGTTGAAAGATATTTGGTTGATAAATTCTCTAGTGTTAAAAATGTTGGAACTATTAGAACTGGTGGTTTAAGAGATTTGAGTGTTAGAGTTTGGATAGATCCAATTAAACTAGCAGCAAATAACTTAACTATTCAAGAGGTTGAACAAGCTTTAAGAAAAGAAAATGTGAGCCTTCCAGCAGGTACCTTAGAAGCCAATAATATCGACTTAACTTTAAATTTAGATAAATCATATGATAATTTAGAAAAATTAAAATTATTACCCATAAAAAAGGTTCAAAATAACATTGTAAGATTGTCCGATATTGCCAATATTGAATTTGGACCAGTTTCAGAAAAAAACCTATTCAAAGCACAAAGGAAAGGTGCTCTAGATTTGACTACTGTAGGAATTGGTATTTATGCAAAAAGTGGTGCTTCAACCGTAGAGCTTTCAAAAGAAATTCAAAAAAAAATTCTTGAAGTTAAAAAAATATTACCTGGTGATCTTAATATAGAAGTGGCTTTCAATAGAGCAACCTACGTGGGTACTGCTATTGAAGAAGTGTATAAGACGTTAATAATTGCCTTTATACTTGTGGTGATAATTATTTATTTGTTTTTAGGAAATCTAAAAGCAGTAATTGTTCCAGCCGTTGCACTACCTGTAAGTTTAATAGCATCCTTTTTAGGTCTCTACTTATTTGGACTATCAATTAATATTTTTGTTCTATTAAGTTTTATTTTAGCAATCGGAATTATTACAGACGACTCAGTGATAATGACAGATGCAATTTATAGAAGAATTGAAAATGGAGAAAGCCCTTTAATTGCAGCTTATAAGGGCTCAAAACAAATTAGTTTTGCTATTATCGCAACTACATTAATTCTAGTAGCTGTTTTTCTTCCTTTAATTTTTATAGATGGTATTGCAGGAACATTGTTCAGAGAGACTGCAATAGCACTATCTTTTTCAGTTGCGGTGTCTTCTTTTGTGGCACTTACTTTGTCACCAATGCTTGCTAGCAAATTTTTAAGAAAAGAACCGAAACAAAATTTTTTAGTAAAAAGTTTTGATAAATTTTTTCAATCATTCTCAAAATTTTATGAAGAAACATTGGAGTACTGGTTAAATAAGAAAAAAGTTATCATTTCATTCATAGTCTTTACTATTGTTATCTCTGGTGTTTTATTCAATTTTGCAAAAAAAGAATTAATGCCGATGGAGGACCGTGGTGTCTATCTTGTCATCGGGTTTACTGATGAGGGAAGTTCTTTTGAATATACTGAAAAAAGAGCAGAAGATGTTGAAAAGAGATTAATTCCTCTTCTACAAGCTGAAGATAGTCCGTATAAAAGGCTTATAATGCGAGTTCCAGGGTTTGGGGGTAATAAGAATTCATTTAACAGTTTTATAATTATTGCTCTATTAGATGATTGGAAAAATCGAAAACAAAGTTCACTGACTGTAATGAGGCAAGCCATAGGTAAAATAGTAACTGTGCCTGAAGCTGTAGCATTTCCAATATCACCTCAATCAATTAGAGTATCTAGTTATAATAAACCACTTCAAATGGTTATATTAGGAAGCACTTACGAAGAATTAGAGGAAATACAATCTAAAGTCATTAGAAAATTAAGAAAAAATAAGAATTTATCAAGATTAGATTCAGATTATTCAAGAGATAAACCTGAAATAAAATTACAAATTAATAAAAATAAAGCTAAAGATTTGGGTGTTTCTACTGAGTCAATCGGTAAAACATTAGAAACTCTTTATGGTGGAAAAACTGTAACTAAATTTAACAAACTTGGTAAAGAATACCCAATTATTCTTCAACAATATTTAACAGATCGAAGATCTCAAGAAGGGCTTTCAAAAATATTTGTTAGGTCAGAAACTACTGGAAAATTAATTTCTTTAGCAGGTTTAGTTCAATTTAATGAAAATGGATCAGCAAAAAAATTAGCTAGATATAACCGACAAAGAGCTGTCACTATATCAGCGAATTTATCCCCAAATTATACTCTCACTGAAGCAATAGAATATTTAGAAAAAACTATGCAAGAGGTGAGCTCTTCTAGTCAGATTGCATGGAAAGGAAAGTCAGAGGAACTTAAAGAAACTAGCAACGAGCTGTTTATCATTTTTGGATTAGCATTTCTAACTGCTTATCTAGTAATGGCTGCAACTTTTAATTCATTTATTCATCCATTTATTATTATGTTAACCGTTCCACTGGCTTTGTTTGGAGGTTTAGTCTTTATCCTATTCTTGAACAGTTCAATTAATATCTTCTCACAAATAGCACTGGTCATATTGATAGGAATATCTACTAAAAATAGTATTCTAATTGTTGATTACACAAATCAATTAAGAACTGCCGGAAAGAATATTGAAGCATCAGTTAAGGAAGCATGTCAGCTAAGATTTAGACCTATAATGATGACTTCAGTAAGCACAATGATTGCGATGATACCTTTGGTTATAGGTAACATTGGCCCAGGCGCAGGTGAAGCATCAAGGTTAGCTGTGGGTGCTACTATTCTAGGTGGAATGATCATATCAACATTCTTTACACTCTACGTTACTCCAACGATGTATCTAATATTAGCTAAAAATACAAAAAGAATAGACGCGGTTGATATCGAGTTAAAAAAACAACTTCGTTAAAAAATAATATACTTATTTTTATTTAATCTTTTCTGACATTTTTGTAATTGTGATTTATATTTTTTAGATTGCTTTTCTACTTTTTTAGCTAAGCCTATAACTTTTTGATTATTCTTATAATTCTTATATCCACCCCACCCTTCATGATATGCAAGATATTGTCTAAAAGCATCTTTCTTAGAAATTTTTAAAAGAGACTCAGTTTTATCAGTGTACCAACCAATAAAATCTACACTATCTTTAAATCTTGCTCTTGTTGCAAGTTTGTTGCCTGTTTCCTTTTTGTATTGTTCCCAAGTACCATTCACCGCCTGTGAATATCCAAAAGAGCTTGAAGGTCTCTTAAAGGGTATAATTTTAAATAGTTTTTGTCTTTGAGGTTTAGCTAACCAATCAAAATCTGATTCCATTTTAATAATAGCTAATTGAACATATATTGGAGTACCCCATTTTTTTTCAGTTTTTTTTGCATGTTTATACCAAAGATATCTTTCATTAAATATTGAGCAACTGTTAGTAGTATTCTTAGGTATTGATGAGCAGGCAGAAAAAAAGGAAAGTAAAAGAACTAAAAAGATATTTGTTAATTTTCTCATAATAATCTTATTTATTTTATTCTTTTTATCAGTTATCAAATTATATCAAATGCCTCATTTAATATTAATTAGACACGGTCAAAGTGAATGGAATCTAGAAAAAAGGTTTACAGGCTGGGTAGATGTGGATCTTACTGGTCAAGGAAAATTGGAAGCATGTAAATCTGGTGAATACATTAAAGAATTAAAGTTAAATATAGATTATTTTTATTCATCTTTTCAATTAAGAGCGATTAATACTCTAAAACTTATTCAAGATACCTTAAGAGATAATAAAAAACCCATAAGAGCCTGGCAATTAAATGAACGTCACTACGGTGCATTAACTGGTCTAAATAAAGATGAAATGAAGGAAAAACTTGGTAAAGATAAAATTCATGAATTTAGAAGATCTTGGGATATAAAACCTAAACCTTTAAGTCAAAATAATCCATATCATCCAATAAATATCGATATATATAAAACTATTCCTAGAGAAAAAATTCCAGATACAGAGTCTCTTAAAGATACTTACGATAGAGTAATTGAATATTATAATTCAGATATTCAAAATAAATTGTTAGATAATAAAAATATTTTAATCTCAGCTCATGGTAATTCAATTAGAGCTTTATGTAAGTTTTTATTTAAACTAGATAATAAAAAGATATCATTACTTGAAATACCAACAGGAAATCCACTTTTAATCAATCTAGACTCAAAACAGAAAATTACTGAATGCAAATATTTAGATAGAGATAGAGCAAAAGATTTACTTATTTTTTAAGAGTTCCTCGTAAACTTCTAGATTTGTCAAATGGTAAAATTCTTCAAAGCTCTCATGGCCATATAACTCATCTTTTTTAATTAACTCATTCCATATTCTTGATATTGAAAAATTATTAACTGAAAAAGATTCAAATAGACTTTTGTTAATTATTTGGCACCCAGTATAAATTAAGTCATTTTGAGCATTTTTTTTGATTATATTTTTCAAAAGATTAAAATCCCCTTTTAATTTTTGATCAAAACTAAGATTTTTATTAACTAGCAAAAGTATATTTTTAATTTCTTTAGAAAAATAAAATTTTTCCATATTATTTATGGCTTCTGCATAATTTTTATTCCATAAAGTATCAGGGTTAAATGTTAGAAAATCTGATTCATTTGAAGAATTAATCATATTTAAAATTCCCCCTCCTGTATTTAAGATTTGCGCTCCATCGTCAATTATTTGAATATCTAATTCAAATTTTTTGAGTTTGATAAAATTTTCAATTTTTTCTTTTAGATAAAATGTATTTATTAATATTTTTTTTATTCCTAAAAATTGTATTAAATTGATACAATTTTCAAGTAATGTCGTTTCATTAACTTTCAAAAGTGGTTTTGGTTCAGTTAAAGTTAAAGGGTTCAATCTCTTTCCATATCCAGCACACAAAATTAGTGCAGTATTAATTTTCATTTTATATTCCTTATTTTCTTAGAAAAATTAAGGTCTAGCAAGCTTTTAAGTTTATAAAATTTCTCATTATTCTTGATTCTCAGTTCTATTAGTCTCCAAGCATAAGGTATAAACTTTAAGTATTTCACCTTCTTGTCTCTTAGCGCTAACCTTGAAAATATTCCAATTATCTTCATATTTCTAATTACTGATAATATTTCAAAGTCATTTAATAAAATAACTTTGTTAATTTTTTTTTTATTCAGCTTTACATAGTAGTTATAAATCCTATCTTTTAATTTTTTATTTGATTTAAACCTAACATCGTCAATTAAAGATGCTAAATCATATGCTCTATTACCTATCAAAGCATCCTGTGTATCGATGGTTGCTAATTTTTTTTTATATTTCATTAAATTTGATACGTGAAAATCTCGATGAACGAAGGTATCATTTTTTAAGTTAAGATTTGATATTAAAAATTTTATTTGTCTATTAATTTCAATGTTTAAAGTTTGTAATTTTTTTTTAGATACATATTTTTTTGTATACCAATCAGAAAATAATTTAGCTTCTTTAAACAATTTATTGTCATCATAAACTGGGATCTTATAATTTTTTCCTTTAAAATTTTTAATTTTGTTTTGTTTAATTTTTTGAATTTTAGATAACAAATCAATGGATTTTTTATATAAGTTAATTTTATTACTTCCATTTTTTTTTAACAGTTTAAATATTGTATCATCACCAAAGTCTTCAATTTCTATAGAGTTTTGTTTATAATTTTCTTTATATAGTTTTGGAGCTAAAATTTTATTTTCAATCAATAAACTATTTATAGCATCATATATTAATAAGTTTTTTTCTTTTTCTTTCGAAGCATAGACTATAATTGAATTTTTTTTATTATTTTTTTTTCTATAAAAAGATCTGAATGATGCATCACCCTTAATTTTTTTTAATGTCGTTTTAACTGATCTCATTTAATGTTTTGCCACTTATACCTTTAATAGTTAAAAATCTTTTGTTCATATCTTCTCCATATTCAAAGAATAAATCAATTTTATTTTCGATTTTATTATCTATTTTTTCAGGCCATTCAATTAATGTTAGGATTTCTTTTTGATTTTCCAATAATCCAATATTTTTGGTCTCGTGACTATTTGTTAGTCTATATAAATCATAATGTTGGATTATAAAAACTCCTACATCATATTCATTTACTAAGTTAAATGTAGGACTTGTAACCTCTGTTTGATGTAGTTGATTGTTTGCTTGAAGACAGTTTACTAAATGTCTTATAAAAGTTGTTTTTCCAACTCCAATTTCACCGTGAAAAAAAACTACGTCTCCGTTCTTTACTACTTTTGAAAAATTTTTTGCTATTTCAGCTGTCTTAACTTCTAAAGAGATATCTATTATTTCGCTATTAGTAGCGATATGCATCTGGCTTAAATGGACCTTCTGTTTCAACACTTATATAGTCAGCTTGGTCTTTTGATAGTTTTGTAAGTTTTGCTCCTACTTTTTTTAAATGAAGCATGGCTACTTTTTCATCTAATGATTTTGGTAACACATAAACTTTATTTTCATAATTTTTATGATTATCCCAAAGCTCAATTTGTGCCATTACTTGATTTGTAAATGATGCACTCATTACAAAACTTGGATGTCCAGTTGCACAACCTAAATTTACCAATCTACCTTTGGCTAAAAGAATAATTCTCTTTCCATCAACCAATTCTATCTCGTCAACTTCTGGCTTAACTTCTGTCCATTTATAATTTTTTAGGGCTTCTACTTGAATCTCATTATCAAAGTGACCAATATTACATAATATTGCTCTATCTTTCATGTCTCTCATATGATCTGCGGTAACAATGTCTATATTACCTGTGGCTGTAACAACAATATCTGCTTTACTTATTGCTTCATCCATTAATACTACCTCATAGCCTTCCATTGCTGCTTGGAGTGCACAAATTGGGTCCGCTTCTGTAACCATAACTCTTGCACCACTTTGTCTTAAAGATGCAGCACTGCCTTTTCCAACATCACCAAAGCCTGCAACAATTGCAACTTTACCCGACATCATAACGTCTGTGGCTCTTCTAATTCCATCTACTAAACTTTCTCTACAACCATACAGGTTATCAAATTTTGATTTTGTAACTGAATCGTTAACATTAATTGCTGGAATCATTAATGACCCATCTTTTTCCATTTTATTTAATGCTTTAATTCCAGTTGTTGTTTCTTCTGAAACACCTTTTACTTCCTTTAACAAATCTTTGTAATCGCTATGCATCATTGCAGTTAAATCACCACCATCATCTAATAGCATATTTGCTTTCCAGTCTTTTTTACCTTCTATTGTTTGTCTTATGCACCATACAGCTTCCTCTTCAGTTTCACCCTTCCAAGCAAAAACTGGTATTCCTGCTTTAGCTATTGCTGCAGCAGCATGATCCTGCGTTGAAAAAATGTTACAAGAAGACCATCTAACTTCTGCCCCAAGCTCTACTAAAGTTTCGATTAAAACTGCTGTTTGAATTGTCATATGAAGACATCCTAATATTCTTGCTCCTTTTAAAGGTGCTTTTCCTGAATATTCTTCTCTTAATGCCATTAGGCCAGGCATTTCACTTTCAGCTATTGAAATTTCTTTTCTTCCAAAGTCTGCTAGTGATATGTCTTTAACTTTAAAATCATCCATTGCTCAGTTTTATATAATAAAAATTTAATTAATCAACTTATGATTCTACTTTAGGGAAGACAATCTCAACATTTGCACCTTTTTGAGAGACATTGTTTGAGGCATTAATAGTTGCACTATGAAGGTCAACAAGATTTTTTACTATATTTAGACCTAAACCAGAGTGTTCACCAAAAGTATCTGGTCTATTACTATAGAATCTATTAAATATTTTTTTAGTATCTGTTTCCTTAAACCCTTTACCTTCATCAATAACTTTTAAAATAATTTTGTCTTTATCTCCTTTGTAAATTTCAACTAAGATTTTTTTGTTATCCTCACTAAATGAAATTGAATTATCTAATAAATTTGCAATAATTTGTTCAATTCTATTTTCTATTCCATTGATAAAATATTCTTCTTGATCATCTTGATCATTTAACATTATTTTAATCCCTCTTTTTGCTTCATAAATATTATTAAAATCATCTACTACAGACCTTGCAATTAACTTGAGATTAATTTTTTTCATTTTTTCTTTACTTAATGCAACCTCATCTTTTAATATTTGAGAATAATCAGTGATTAATCTTTCAATTCTTTGAACATCATGATTGAGAATATTAATTAATTTACTTCTTTGAGATTGATCATCAGTCTCATTTAATATTTCTGAAGCACTTTTTAATGATGTTAGAGGGTTTCTTATTTCATGAACAAGGTCAGTTGAAAAATTTTCTGCATGTGAAATTCTTTTTTGAAGTTCACTTGTCATATCATCTAACGAATTTGACAAAGTTCCTAACTCATCATTTCTACTTTTAAGTTCATTAATATTTGTTTTTTTTTTACTCTTTTCTTTTATAATTTTTGTATATGCTACTAAGTTCTTTATAGGCTTAAGAAAATATCTATTTAAGACAAAAGAGAATATAAATATTACTATAATTATAAATATTGCTGTTCTTAAAATAAATGTTTTTCTTTCATCAATAGCAGATTTAACATCATTAGCATTTTCAGTGATTACTAGATATCCAATATTAACTCCATTCAATGTTATGTTTTTAACTGTTGTTAATAAAAACTGATCATAGCCTTCCTGAGTAAAAGTAAAGGGTTTTCCATAATCTTTTGACCACGAATAATTGGTAAGGACATCTTTAAGTGAAACAGTTTTTTCTTTATTTAAATTTTTTGTTTCTACAATTTTTTTGCTTTTTTCTTTATTTAAAATTTCTAACTCGACTATATCTAGCCTGCTAGAAAAAGATCTTGGATCTAAATCTAGTGTATCAGTATCACCTACTAAATTAAATTGATTATCAAATAAGATAACTCTGTCTAGATTTTGAAATAAAAATCTTGTTGAAAATAAAAATCTTCTAATATCCTCTTCTTCAAATTTTATATTTAATCTTAAAATATGCTCAATTGTATTGTTAATTATCTGAATATGCTTGAATGTTTTATTTTTTATTAAATTAGGTTTTGCATTGCTAATGTAAAGAGCTGTTAAACACCCTATAATTAAAAAAATAACTAAATTAATAAATAAAAATTTTTTTAATATAGATAAACTTTTTAGAAAATTGCCGAACATTAACTAACGTTCCATCTGTATCCACTGCCATATCTTGTTTCTATAGCTGTAAAATCAGGGTCAACTTTTTTAAATTTTTTTCTAATTCTTTTAACATGACTATCAATAGTTCTATCTTCAATATCCGTATCTTCTCGATAGGCAATATCCATAAGTTGAGCTCTTTCTTTTATTATTCCTGGTCTCTTTGCTAATTCTTTAACTATTAAAAATTCTGTAGTGGTAAGTTTATCTGGTAATTGCTTACTATCCCATTCACATTCAAGTTGTGAGGGGTCAAGTTTTAGCTTCCCATGTGAAATAATATTTTTTGTGTCTTCAAGATTATTATTAATGTCTTTTTTTCTAAGTTGAACCCTTATTCTTTCTATTAAAACTTTAATGGAAAAACCTCCTGACTTTTTTATAAAATCATCTGCACCCAACTTTAAGCCTAAAAGTTCGTCTATCTCATCATCTTTTGAAGTTAAAAAAATTACGGGTAAGGAAGTTTTTTTTCTTAATTTTTTTAAAAGTTCTTCACCATCCATTTTTGGCATCTTGATATCTATAACAGCAAGGTCTGGGGGATTTCTAGTTAAGCCAATTAAAGCACTCTCTCCATCAATGTACGTTTGAACTTTAAAGCCCTCTTTTTCGAGCGCTATACTTATACTTGTGAGTATATTTCTATCATCATCAATAAGAGCTATTGTTTGTGTTTGCATAATCTACTTTAAAAATACTAAATTGTTCTAATTTAGGCAATGGAGATAAATTAATGAAGTATTCCCCAATTGTCCCCTGTATTAACGTCTACCGTCAATGGTGTTGAAAAAGTGTGTAAATCACTTTCTGTAACACTTGTCATTTCATTCCTGATTATTTCAGTTATATTTTTAACTTCTTTTACCGGAACCTCAAAAATTAGTTCATCATGAATTTGCAATAATATTTTTGATTTATTATTTTTAATGCTTTCAAATTTTTGATTAAGTCTAATCATTGCAAGTCGCATGATTTCAGATGCTGACCCTTGAATGGGGGCATTGATAGCTGCTCTTTCTTGAAAATTTCTTACATTGAAATTTTTATCATTAATTCCATTAAAATGAGATCTTCGGCCAAAAATATTATTTACATAGCCACTTTTTCTACAAAACTTAATCGTATTATCCATATAAATTTTTATTTCAGGAAATTTTAGAAAATAAGCATTTAAAAATTCATCTGCTTCATGATTTGAAACGTTGATTTGTTTTGCAAGACCATATTGTGAAATACCATAAATTATTCCAAAATTAATGGCCTTGGCCTTCCTTCTCATGTCTTGGTCTACTTTTTTAATATCAACATTAAATACCTGGCTTGCTGTAAGAGAGTGAATATCTTCATTATTACTAAATGCTTTTTTCAGCTCTTTGACTTCTGCCAAATCAGCTAAAATTCTCATTTCAATTTGATTATAATCTGCAGATATTAATGTGAAGCCTTTTTCTGCTATAAAAGCTTTTCTTATATTCTTACCATCGTCTGATTTAATGGGAATATTTTGAAGGTTGGGATCACTGGAAGCTAGTCTTCCTGTTGTTGTTGCTGCCAATAAAAATGAGGTATGAACTCGTTTAGTGGTTGGATTAATATGTTCAGGTAGAGCATCTGAATAAGTATTTTTAAGTTTAGATACTTGTCGCCAATCTAGAATTAATTTAGGAAATTCATGTCCTTTAAATGCTAAATCTTCTAACACACTTGCGTTTGTAGCAAAACTTCCCTTTCTAGTTTTTTTAAGTACAGCAATCTTTAATTCATTGTAGATAATTTCACCTAATTGTTTTGGTGATGCAATATTAAATTCTTTTTTTGAAATTTTAAAAACTTCTTTTTCTAGTTTATCAATCTTTTTCTCAAATTTTTCAGATAGTACCTTTAAAAATTTATTATCAATCTTTATTCCTTCAATTTCCATAAATGCTAATATTTTGATTAAGGGTTTTTCAAATATCTCATAAATATTAGTTAATTTTTCTAATTTTAAATTTTTACTAAATATTTTATATAACCTATAAGTAATATCGGCATCTTCAGCCGCATACTCCATTGCCTTATCTAGCTCTACATCACTAAA
>CAJQRT010000015.1 GCA_905612335.1 uncultured Candidatus Pelagibacter sp. | reverse complement strand
TTTTGTTACAAAACATCTAAACTTAATAGCTTTACCACCAGAGGCTATTCCCTCTCTAAATTCTGCAGCACCTCCATCAATAGCTCTAGTGCCGTCATAACTTAAGTTATGTTCAGCAACATTTGCAATATCTGCCGTATTTATTTCTTTAATTGCTTCACTTGATAAGGGCTCATTTAGCTCCCAGTGTTGAAAAGGATCAGAGTGCTCTTTTGAATTATTTAATAGTGAATTAAGAAAAGTCATATTCGTTTAGTTTGTTTTTTAAGTATCTTGATATTTTATTGGCTTCATCAAGTTTTTGATAACTCCAACTATCAACTACTGTATCAAGATTCTTAATTATTTTCAAAGATTCAAATAATCTAAAAAAATTCTCAAATCTTTCATTTTTTTTGGTTGGTGGCATTTGAGCCACATAAATTGGTTTTCCAGTTATGGCAGCCTCAGAGATCATGGAAGTCGAGTCACAGGTTACAACAATTTGATCGGCCAGTTTTAACCCAGACAAATAAGCTTTTTTATCTACATTATCTATTACAACTTGGCCTTGAACAAAATAGTCTTGGGCTTTTTTGATGATACTTTTTGGAGTTCTCATCGAGGGAATAATTATTACCTGATAATTATTATTTAAAAAATTATTTTTTATTTTTTGGAATATTTCATCAATTACTTTCTCTTCGTAATTGTAATATTTTGTGGGCCCACCAATGATAAAAGCTACAATCTTTTTTTCACTATTTATTCTTGGTTTTAAGTAGTTCTCATTTTCATCTAATTCACTATTTGTTAAATAATGTATGGCTCCTTTACTGGTTAAAACATTTTTACCCTCCAATTCATCATGCTCTGGGGCAACGATATAATCAAAATTATTCAAAGAAACCTTTGGATCCTGAATGTGAATATTCATAATTCTATTTTTAAATTTATTTTTTAAGTAAATTGAGGGAAGAACACTTTTTCTGCCACACGAAATTACAATATTAAATGTGTGGTTAATTTCATTTTTAAAAACAAAATTTTTAACAGGTGTTAATTTGGGTGGAAATAATTTCCAAAAACTATTAAGTTCAATCTTCTCGTGTATAAAATCTAAATCTAAAGCCTTAGCTAATCCTTCAACTTGACTGATCATGCCGTGCATGCCCTCTGTTAATAATAACCCTTTTAATTTTGTCATTTATCCTTATATAACTTCTGCATGAGTGAAAATCCAATTAAACACACAAAAGTGTTAATAATAGGGTCAGGTCCAGCTGGCTATACGGCTGCTGTATATGCTGCCCGAGCAATGTTAGACCCAATTCTAGTTTATGGGGTTCAGCCTGGTGGACAATTAACTACAACGACAGATGTAGAAAACTATCCTGGGTTTTCAGATGTAATTCAAGGTCCATGGTTAATGGATCAAATGAGAGATCAAGCAAAAGCAGTTGGAACAGATCTAATTGAAGATCATATTTCTTCAGTAAATTTAAAATCTACTCCATTCGAAGCTATTGGAGATAGTGGACAAAAATATACAGCTGATAGCATAATTATTTCAACGGGTGCTCAAGCAAGATGGCTAAATATAGAATCTGAACAAGCTTATAGAGGCTTTGGAGTTTCGGCATGTGCAACATGTGATGGTTTTTTCTTTAAAGAAAAAGTTGTAGCAGTTGTTGGTGGTGGAAATGCAGCTGTAGAAGAAGCGATGTTTCTTACAAAATTTGCATCAAAGGTAAAATTAATTCACAGACGAGATACTTTAAGAGCAGAAAAATTACTCCAAAAAAAATTAATGGCAAATAAGAAAATTGAAATTATTTGGGATAGTGCTGTTGAAGAAGTGATTGGAGACAGTGAACCTAAAAATGTAAAGGCTATTAAAGTTAAAAATTTAAAAACAAATGAAATTCAAGAAATAAAAGTTGATGGCTTATTTATTGCAATTGGTCACGATCCAGCAACGGCTCTTTTTAAAGATCAATTAGATATGGATAAAGAAGGTTATTTATTAACTAAACCAGATTTAACAGAAACTAATATTCCTGGTGTTTATGCTGCAGGTGACGTTAAAGATAAAACCTTTAGACAAGCTGTAACTGCTGCTGGAATGGGTTGTATGGCTGCACTTGAAGCAGAAAAATTCTTATCTCACTAGTTCTTAAAAGTTTCAACTATTTCGTTAGACTCAAAAGTAGTTTTTTGAATATCATTTTGAATAACAATTATCATTGCTCTTGCAACAGTTTCTGAATGAATTGGTCTCATTTTCTTTAAAGGTCCTAAAAGCAAAGGTGATAATAGTTTAAATACAAAAATTCCTATTTTTTCGCCTACCCTCTTTTCTTTTCTATCTCCCATTAAAAAGGAAGGTCTCATTAACACTAATTTTGGAAAATTAAGTCTTTTCAATTCTTCTTCAACTAGTCCTTTAAATCTTACATAGTCTCCTGAACTCTTGGGGTTTGCATATAATGCAGAGACAAAAATAAATGAATTAACTAAATTTGATTTTGCAATTTTTGCAATTTCTTTAGGGATATCAAGTTCAACTTTTCTGTAATCATCTTTATCAGGTGAGCTTTTCTTAGTTGTACCAATACAAACAAAACAATCATCGCCTATGATGTCTTCTTTGTGATTTTGTAAATTAGTAAAATCAGTCTTAATAATCTCTACTTTTGGATCACTAATTTCAGGATCTGTACGAACAAATAACTTTATTATAGAATATTTATTATCCTTAATTAATTGATTAAGGAGGTGGCCTCCCACCAAACCAGATGACCCAAATAATAATGCTGTTTTCATTATAACCGGAACTACTTTAAGGATCCTTCCAATATATATTTCAATATACGAAAAGCTTGTTTTTGATCTGAAGCAACAGCAGCAGCAGAGCCATCCACCTCTTTAAGGGCATGTTGATGATCATCGTTATGAATAACAATCATAGATTTATTAAGTGCTGTAGCATAACCCGCATCAAAGGCTGCATTCCATTGCTTAAATTTTTCACCGAATTTAACAATAATTACATCACAATCTTGAATGGATTTCTTGGTTCGTATGGAATTAATGTTGGCACCTTTTCTATCTTTCCAAAAAATTTTTGTTTCTGCTCCTAGGATTTCTATACCACAATTATCTGAAGCCTCATGATCAGTTACAGGAGAAGTAAATTTAATATCTAATTTCTCTTTTTCACAAAGTTGAATAATTTCTTCTCGCCAATTACTGTGAATTTCACCTGCCAAATATACACTTAACATTTATATCTCCTTATTGCTTTTTTAGTTTAAATATCATTTTTTAGATCATTATAAAGTCTAATTTGCTTGTAACAAATTATTGCTAATCAGTTATATCTAGATTGTGAAAAAGGGTAAATACTTTAAGACTTTTAAACTGTTGCTTCCTTATTTGTGGCCTAAAAAAAGGAAAGATTTAAGGACACGAGTTAGTTTTGCAGTTGTTGCTTTAGTTTTAGCAAAAATAGCAAGCGTTAGTACTCCTTTAGTATTGGGTAGTGCAGTAAACTCTCTAACAGAATTAAGTTCAGGCATTAATTTATTTATGCTGGTACCAATTGCTTTGGTAGTTGGCTATGGTGTAACTAGAGTAATTGCTTTCACATTCATTGAAATTAGAGATGCTTTGTTTTCAAAGGTTTCCCAGCATTCTATTAGACAAATATCTTTAACAATGTTCCAACACCTTCACAACCTATCTTTGCAATTTCATTTAAATAGACAAACAGGTGCGCTAGCAAAATATATAGATAGAGGAACTAAAGGAATAGATTTTCTTCTGAGATATGTCTTATTTAATATAGTTCCTACTTTTTTTGAAGTGTTCTTAGTTTCAGGGATTTTATTCTATCTATATGGTCCTTGGTATGCCGTTGTAACGTTATTAACTATTGGCCTTTATTCCTTCTTAACCTTTAGAATTACTGAATGGAGAAATGTATTTAGAGAAAGAATGAATAAGTCTGATAACGACGTCAGCACAAAAATGATTGATAGTTTATTGAATTTTGAGACGGTTAAATATTTTAACAATGAGGACTTTGAAGCTAATAGACTTGATCAATCATTAGAAGAATATGAGTTGGCAGCAAATCAAAGTAGACATTCTCTTTCACTATTAAACATAGCCCAAACATTTATTATAATGGTGGGTATTACTATTATGTTAGTAATGTCAGTTTATGGGATCAAAAGTGGAGAGATTGATATTGGTGGGTTTGTTGTAATTAATGCATACATGCTCCAATTATATCAGCCATTGAATTGGTTAGGTTCTGTCTACAGAGAAATCAGGCAAGCATTAACTGATATGGAAAACATGTTTAACTTATTAGAAGTTGCACCAACAACAAATGATAATCTTGAAGATATACCCCAAAGTAACGATGCAGAAATTAGATTTGAAAATGTTAGTTTTAATTACGATGTAAGAAGAACTATCATTAAAAATATTTCATTTACCGTTCCTAATGGAAAAAAAGTAGCCATCGTAGGACCAACTGGTGCTGGTAAATCAACAATAAGTAGGTTGTTATTTAAGTTTTATGATCCAAAAGAGGGAAATATCTTTATCAACAATACAAATGTAAATAAAATTTCTCAAAACTCTTTAAGAAAAATTATTGGCGTAGTTCCACAAGACACTGTCTTATTTAATGACACAATTTATTATAATATAGCTTATGGCAATACTGGTGCTACTAAAGAGGAGGTTATTAGTGCTGCACAAAATGCAGATATACATGATTTTATAACTATTTTACCAGATGGTTATGAAACAATTGTTGGAGAAAGAGGATTGAAATTATCTGGTGGAGAAAAACAGAGAGTTGCTATTGCAAGAACTATTCTAAAAAATCCTAAAATATTTTTCTTTGATGAAGCGACATCTGCATTAGATACTAGTACAGAAAAAGAAATTCAAAAAAATTTAGAAAATGTCTCTAAAGGTAAAACAACTTTAATAATTGCTCACCGACTATCTACAGCTGCAAATGCTGATAATATTATTGTTCTTGATCAGGGTGTTATTATTGAACAAGGGACACATGAGAGTTTATTGTTAGAAAAAGGTAAATATTTTGAGATGTGGGGAAAGCAAAAACCTAGTTAAGACTTTTACAAAAAGAAGATATTTTTTCTAAAGCTTTTTTAAGATTTTCCATTGAAGTTGCATAAGATATTCTAAAGAAACCTTCTAAACCAAAAGCAGAACCTTGAACAACTGCTACACCACTATTCTCTAATAAAGACTGAACAAAATCAGTATCTGTTTTAAGTTCTTTTCCAGCACTATCTTTTTTTCCAATTAAACCTTTGCAGCTTGGGAAAACATAGAATGCACCCTCTGGATTTAGACATTCAATTCCATCTATTTCATTTAGTGCTTTAACAACAAAGTCTCTTCTTTCTTGAAAAGAAGTTGCTCTTTCTTTTATAAAGTCTTGGGTTCCGTTTAAAGCTTCAACTGCCGCAGCTTGACTAATTGAAGATGGATTAGTTGTTGATTGTGATTGTATTTTAGCAATCGCTTTAATAATCTCTTTTGGCCCAGCAGCATACCCTATTCTCCAGCCAGTCATTGAATACGCCTTACTTACACCATTCATTGTAAGAACTCTTTCTTTTAATTCTTCAATTTGAGCAATAGTGAAAAACTTAAAGCCTTCATAAATTACGTGCTCATAAATATCATCACTTAATATGTGAACATGAGGATGTTTAATTAATACTTTGGCAATTTCTCTAATATCATTTTCAGTATAACAAGCACCAGTTGGATTTGATGGTGAGTTTAATATTATCCACTTTGTTTTTGGAGTTATATATTTTTCTAATTCACTTGGATTAATTTTAAATCCTTGTTTTTCATTACATTCTAAAATAATTGGAGTTCCACCAGCCAATAAAACCATATCAGGATAAGAAACCCAGTAAGGAGCTGGAACAATAACTTCATCTCCTTCATTTAGTGTTGCCATCATAGCGTTATAAATTACGTGCTTCCCACCAGCACCAACTGTGATTTGATCAGCTGTATAATCTAGATTATTTTCTCTTTTGAATTTTTCTACTATTGCTTTCTTTAAAGCAGGCGTTCCATCAACAGCTGTATATTTGGTATCACCATCATTTATGGCCTTTATAGCCGCTTGTTTGATGTTATCTGGAGTATCAAAGTCTGGTTCTCCTGCCCCAAGTCCTATTATATCTTTTCCAGCTGCTTTTAACTCTCTTGCTTTTTGAGTTACAGCAATAGTTGGTGATGGTTTAATTTTTTTTAGACTGTCTGATATAATGCTCATTGAAATATATTTTTATTCTAATAGTTTTATAGATAATGCAAAATACTTATCAAGATTTAATTACAGATATACAGAGCAAAAATCCTGAAATTCACCAGAAACTAGAAGGTGGAAAAAAATTTAAACTTGTTACAGATTTTAAGCCTGCTGGTGATCAGCCAGAAGCAATAAAGCAATTAGTTAAGGGTGCAAATAAAGAAGAATTAAACCAAGTTTTGCTTGGTGTAACAGGTTCTGGAAAAACCTTTACAATGGCCCAAGTAATTGAAAAAACTAATAGACCAGCTCTTATACTTGCTCCTAACAAAACACTAGCAGCACAGCTTTATGGGGAGATGAAATCTTTTTTTCCAGACAATGCCGTTGAGTATTTTGTATCTTATTATGATTACTACACACCTGAGGCCTATGTACCAAGGTCAGACACTTATATTGAAAAAGAAGCATCTATCAATGAACAAATTGATCGTATGCGTCACTCAGCTACTAGATCACTATTAGAGAGAGATGATGTAATTATTGTTGCAAGTGTTTCTTGCATCTATGGTCTTGGTTCTGTTGAAGCGTACAGCAAGATGACGTTAAGTTTAAAAAGAGATTACGAATACAGCAGAGAGCAACTAATAAAAACTTTAGTAAATTTACAATACAAAAGAAATGACCAGAGTTTTTATCGAGGAACTTTTAGAGCTCGAGGAGAATATCTTGAAATATTTCCTTCACATTTTGAAGATAGAGCGTGGAGATTAAGTTTGTTTGGTGATAAATTAGAAAAAATAGAAGAATTTGATCCCTTAACAGGGGATCTAATACAAGATTTAGATGTAATAAAAATTTATGCTAATAGTCATTACATCACACCCAAACCAACTATTGAGCAAGCAATTATTAAAATTAAAAGAGAATTAGAAGTAACTTTAAAAAAATTCAAAGAACAAAATAAATTACTTGAAGCACAAAGGTTAGAAGAAAGAGTTAAGTTTGATTTAGAAATGATTGAAGCAACAGGGTCTTGTGCTGGTATTGAAAACTATTCTCGTTTTTTATCTGGAAGAAAGCCGGGGGAACCACCTCCCACTCTATTTGAATACTTTCCTGACAACACTCTTATTTTTGTAGATGAATGCCACGTAACAGTTCCTCAATTAAATGGTATGTACAAAGGAGATAGATCTAGAAAAAGCAATCTTGCCGAATATGGTTTTAGATTACCTTCTTGCATGGACAATAGACCTCTTAAATTTGAAGAATGGGATGCAATGAGAACACAAACAGTCTTCGTATCTGCAACACCAGGTCCTTGGGAATTAGAACAAGTTAAGGGTAAATTTGTTGAGCAAATAATAAGGCCTACTGGTCTAATTGATCCACCAGTTGAAATAAAACCTGCCAAAAATCAAGTTGATGATTTGATGCATGAGTGTAAAAAAACAATAGATAAAAATTTTAGAGTTTTGGTTACTACGTTGACTAAGAAAATGGCTGAGGATTTAACAGAATATTTTCATGAAAATGGTATTAGGGTTAGATATTTACACTCAGATATTGATACACTAGAGCGAATAGAGATTATGAGGGATTTAAGGCTTGGTGTTTTTGATGTCTTAGTAGGAATTAACCTTTTAAGAGAGGGGCTTGATATTCCAGAGTGTGCATTAGTTGGGATTTTAGATGCTGATAAAGAGGGATTTTTAAGGTCTGAAACTTCGTTGGTTCAAACTATTGGAAGAGCTGCAAGAAATTTAGAGGGAAGAGTTATTCTTTATGCAGATAAAGAAACTAAAAGTATAAAAAAAGCTATACAAGAAACCGATAGAAGAAGAGCAATTCAAGTTGCCTATAATAAAAAACATAATATTGATGCTGTATCTATTAAGAAAGAAATCAGTGATGTGTTACAAAATGTTTATGATAAAGATTATCTAAAAGTAGGAACTGGAGACAATATTGGTGGAAATTTAAAGAAACACTTAAAGATGCTCAACAAAAGGATGAAAGATGCAGCCACAAACCTTGAATTCGAAGAGGCTGGTAAAATTAGAGATGAAATAAGAAACCTTGAAGCATCAGAGTTAGAAATTGTCTTAAACCCAAAAATAAAACACTATAACCAAGAAAATAGAACATATCCAAAAGGTAGATCAACAATGGGTTTACCTGGTACAAGAGCACAAAAAGGTAAGAAAAAATGGAAGCAAACAAAATAATTATTACAGGGGCAGCAACTAGAATAGGTGCTGCTATTGCCAAAAAACTTTCAGGTCCTGGAGTTGAAATGATTATTCATTACAATAGATCTAAATCTGAAGCTGAAAAATTACAAAAAGAATTATTAAAAAATAAAACAAAAGTTTATTTAGTAAAAGGTGATCTTGCAAAAGAACAGGATTTAAAAAAGATCATAAATTTTTCAAAGTCAAAATTAAAATATTTTGATTGCTTAATTAATAACGCTTCACTATTTGAAAATGATAGTCTTAAAAATTTCTCTTCTAAAAGTTGGAACCATCACTTAGATGTAAATTTAAAAGCACCAGCATATCTTACAAAAGAATTTTCAAAAAACGTAAGAGGTAAAAATAATAATATTATTAATATAATTGATCAAAGAGTTTTCAAATTAACTCCTTTTTTCTTTTCATATACTTTAAGCAAAACTGGACTTTATACACTTACGAAAACTAGTGCCATGGCATTGGCTCCAAATGTAAGAGTTAATGGAATTGCACCTGGGCCTACTATTAAAAATAAAAGACAAACTGAGGCACATTTTAAAAAACAGTATTTAGCAACACCTTTGAAGCAACAAGTGAATGTAAAAGAAATATGTTCTGCTGTTGACTTTTTTATCAAAAACAGTTCAATTACAGGACAAGTAATTGCTATAGATAGTGGGCAGTGTTTAAACTGGCAAACACCAGATGTAATTGGAAAAGAATGAAAAAAAATAATTTGAATATCGTAAAAATTGATAAGAACAAAAGTTTGTTTAATTACGAAAAAAAAATTCTCATTAAAGAGTTAACTCTAGATTTAAAGCTTGGTTATTTTGATTTTGAAAAAGAAAAAACTCAAAAAGTAAAATTCAGTTTAGAAATTGATTATGAGGACAGAAAACCAACAAATGACAAGGACATAAAGTCTATCGTTAATTATGGTCAGGTTGTAAAACTAATTACAAAACTTGCAAAAAAGAAACACTATAATTTTTTAGAAACTCTTGCAGAGGATGTTTTTGATGTACTATTTAAGGATAAGCGAATTGGAAAAATTATGCTTCAAATTGAAAAATTAGAAATCATAAAAGAATGCGCCTCTGTTGGTATCCAAATTACCAAAAAAAGAAGTCATGAAAAGCTCTGAATTAGGCAAAGACGTAATTAGAAAAGAACTTCCATTAATTCCTAAAAGTCCTGGAGTTTATCGTATGCTTGATCATAAAGATGTGATTTTGTACGTAGGTAAAGCAAAAAATCTTCCCAATAGACTAAAGAGTTATGTAGCTGAAAAAAACCATATTATTAGAACAGCAAGGATGCTGTCTCAAACTTTTAAATTAGAGATAACGACTACTGCCAATGAAAGTGAGGCCCTTCTTTTAGAGGCTAATTTAATCAAAAAACATAAACCTAAGTTCAATATATTACTTAAAGACGATAAGTCTTTTCCTTTTGTTTTTATTGGTAATAAAGATCAGTGGCCACAAGTTACAAAACATAGAGGGAAAAAAGATAAAGAAGGTTTTTATTTTGGACCATTTGCATCTGCTGGAACAGCAAATTGGACAATAAAAATGTTGCAAAAAATATTCCAAATAAGAGTTTGCGATGACACAACCTTTAAGAACAGAAAAAGGCCCTGTATACTTTATCAAATTAAAAGATGTTCAGGACCGTGCGTTGATTATATTAATAAAGAGGATTATAAAAAATCAATTGATCATGCAATTCAATTTGTCTCAGGAAAGTCAAGAGATATTCAAAAAAACCTATCTGAACAAATGGAAGAGGCTAGTGAAAAACTTGACTTCGAAAGAGCCACCATTTTTAGAGATAGAATCAAATCATTAAATATAATTCAATCATCACAAAGAATTAACGAGGCAAATCTTGTAGATGCTGATGTGATTGCTGCCTATAAAGAATCTGGTAAAACTTGTATTCAGGTATTTTTTTATAGATCTAAACAAAATTGGGGTAACCAAGCTTATTTTCCAAAGCACGACCCCGATCAAGAGGTTAATGAAATAATGTCTTCTTTTTTAATGCAGTTTTATGAAAATAAAAATGTTCCAAAATTAATAATTATTAATTCAGATATTAAAGATAAAAAATTAATTGAAGAAACTTTAAGTAAAAAAGAAAATAATACTATTTCTATTAATGTGGCTAAAAAAGGAACAAAGGCTAAGGTTATTGCAATGGCAGAAAAAAATGCCAAGGAATCTTTAAATAGAAAAATTTATGAAACGAATAATAATAAAAATTTATTTGAAGGTGTGTCTAAAAAATTTGATCTTAAGAGTGGTATAAATTTAGTTGAGGTTTACGATAATAGTCATATTTCTGGAACAAATAGTATTGGAGCAATGATAACTTTTGGGAACGAAGGGTTTATTAAAAAGAGATATAGAAAATTTGATATTAAGACAAAAGGTGCAGAACAAGATGATTTTGCAATGTTAAAAGAGGTTTTGACACGTAGATTTAAAAGAGCAATGCTTGAAAAAGGAAATTATTTAACTTTACCAGACTTAATACTAATAGATGGTGGAAAAGGTCAATATTCATCTGCAAAAGAGGTATTAGATGAGTTTGGCTTACATGATCTTCCTATGATTGCTATTGCAAAGGGTAAAATGAGAAATAGTGGTGATGAAACCTTTTTTTATAAAGGTAATTCTTTTAAGTTTGAAAAAAATGACCCTACTCTATTTTTTATGCAACGACTTCGTGATGAAGCACATAGGTTTGCAATCACCACTCATAGAGCTAAAAGAGCTAAAGGCATTACAAAATCATTGTTGGATCAGATAGGTGGTGTTGGATCCATCAGAAAAAGAGCACTATTAAATCATTTTGGTTCAGCTAGAGCGGTTGAATCAGCTAGTTTTGATGAAATTAAAACAGTTGAAGGTGTTGAGGAAAAAGTTGCAAAAAAGATATATAACTTTTTTCACGAATAATTATGCTTAAAAAAATTCCAAATATTTTAACAATTGGTAGGATAATAATTGTACCCTTTTTTGTTCTGGCATTTTATTTGCCAGGCTTTTATGGTGACTTAACTGCATGCGTATTGTTTGTAATTGCTTCATTTACTGATTTTTTGGATGGAATGTTGGCAAGAATGATGGGTGAAGAGTCTAAGTTAGGTGAATTACTTGATCCCATAGCAGATAAAATTATTGTTGCTACTGCACTTATATTGCTCGTTATGAGTGGAACAATTAAACATTATGCGGTTATTGCTGCAATTATAATACTTACAAGAGAAATACTAATTTCAGGCTTAAGAGAGTTTTTAGCTAGAGGGCAAATTAAATTACCAGTAACTAATTTAGCAAAATTAAAAACTTTTTTACAAATGGTTGCCATAGCTCTTTTACTGACGGGTGAAACTGGTAATAAAATTTTAAATTTTCAAGATTATAATGCTCAAACTATTGGCATAATCCTGCTTTGGCTTTCTGCATTTTTAACTCTGTATACTGGTTATGAGTATTTAAGGAAAGGCATTGACCATGCAATGTCTGAGGATAATAAGAAGTAGATAATCTATTTTTTTCTAACTAAAGCTTGATAACTTTCATTCAAATCAATTATAGTTTCACAAACTTTAAATTGATTATCTGCAATACATGATACTGGTGTTACTTCTGCAGCTGACCCCGTTAAAAAACAACCAACAAAATCTTTTAGTTCTTCTGGTTTAATTTTTCTCTCATTAATTTTAATTCCTTTGGATTTTGCAATCTCAATAACAGTTCTTCTTGTTATTCCGTCTAAAAAACAATCTGGAATTGGAGTGTGTATTTCTCCATTTTTATCTTTAAAAAAAATATTTGCTCCAGTTGCTTCTGCAACATTTTCTTCATGATCCAGCATTAAAGAATCAGTATAACCTTGCTGTTCTGCTTCATGTTTTGACAGAGTGTTGATCATATATAAGCCAGATGCTTTTGTATCCCACGGTATTGTATTTGGTGGTGGCTTTCTCCAGTTTGAAATATTTAATTTAATCCCATTAACTTTTAATTTTGGATCAAAATAAGAACCCCAATCCCAAGTTGCTACAGCAACATGAATTTTTGTTTGTTGTGCAGAGATTGCCATCATTTCACTACCTCTCCAGGCCATTGGTCTTACATAGCCATCTTTTATATTTTGAACTGAAATAATTTTATTACACGCATCATTTATTTCTGTTTCTGAATATGGCATTGTAATTCCCATTCTTTTAGCTGAATAAAAAAGTCTTTTAGTGTGCTCTTCTAATTTGAATATTGATCCGTCATAAACTCTTTCTCCTTCAAATACGCAGCTAGCATAATGTAATCCATGATTTAAAATATGAATTTTTGCATCAGCCCAATCAACGAGCTCGTTATTATACCAGATTTTACCAGATCTTTTATCGTAGGGTATCATGTATGAAATAATTTAAATTTTCTCTAAAATTATCTTTGTATCTATTATATGTCAATATAACTTACCCATAATGAAAGAACTTTTATATTTAAAAGACAGTCAGTTAAAGCAGTTGATTGAAAAGTTATTTACGAGTTACCGTGAATCTTTTTCAGATGCCAAGAAAACATTGGATAAATACTCTATAGGTATAGCTCACCACAAAGTTTTACACCTATTATCAGTATATAAGGGGATTACAATTTCTAATCTATTAAAAAAGCTAAAGGTTACTAAGCAGAGTTTAAATAGAGTTTTAAAAGATTTGATTAAACTTGATGTTATTTTTTTTGAAAAAGATCAACAAGACACAAGAGTAAAACACATTTTCTTAAATGAAAAAGGAGAAAAAATTTTTGATGAAATATTTTTGACACAAAAAAAAAGAATTTATAACGCTCTTTTAAATTCAAGTTCAGACCAAGTCCTAAACTTTGACAATGTTTTAAAGAAAATAATTAATGAATGATTTTGTAGCCCACATTTTAGTTGTAGATGATGATGAAGGAATTAGATCTCTAATTAAACAGTATTTAAATGAAAATAACTTTTTGGTTACTACGTCAGATAGTGCAGAAAATGCTGAAGAAAAAATTTCAATAATTAAATTTGATTTAATTGTCTTGGATGTGATGATGACAGGCAAAAGTGGCCTTGATTTTATCAAACAAAATAAATCTAAGATTGATACACCTATAATTTTATTAACAGCCAAAGGAGAAACTGAAAATAGAGTTGAAGGCTTAGAGATAGGTGCCGATGATTATTTACCAAAACCTTTTGAGCCAAAAGAACTTACTTTAAGAATAAAAAATATTTTAAATAAAACAAAAAGAAATGATGAAAAAAGAATTATAACCTTTGATAATATTAAAATTGATCTTAATAAACTTTTAATTATTAAAAATGATATTGAGTATAAAATAAATAGTACTGAAAAAATTATATTAGAAAAAATGATTAACAATCCTGGCAAAACTTTTTCAAGAGAGGATATTGGTAAACTAACCGATCTTGATAAAGAAAGATCAATAGATGTAATAATTACAAGACTTAGAAAAAAAATAGAAATAGACCCAAAAAATCCAAAATACTTACAAACTTTAAGAGGTGCTGGTTATGTTTTATGGATTGAATAATTTTGTAAAAAATTTACTACCAAAAAGATTATTTTATAGAGCTTTATTAATCGTAGCAGTACCAATAATTGTTCTTCAAGTAGTCATAACAATTGTTTTTTTTGATAGTCTTTGGATTAAAACAAATAAAGGAATGACTAGAGCATTAATTGGTGAGATGAAAACATTGATAGTAGCTTACGATAACGGAAAATATAATAATAACAACCTATCAGGCTTATTCTCAATTTATTTAGATCTTAATGTTGATTTTAAAAAAGATGATTTATTTAAAAAACCTCAAAAAGAAAGATGGTATAGTCCAATAGACCGAACCTTAAGAAGAGAATTAAAATCTAATATGGGTGCTCAGAATTACTGGTTTGATACGACGAGTTATAAAGAACTTATTCATATAAATATTAAACATAACGATGGTTACTTTGAATTTTTTATCCCTAAAGATAGAGTGGCAAGCTCATCTGCTAGAATATTTGCTTTATGGATCACCCTACCAGCTCTACTAATGATAACTATAGCTATACTATTTTTAAAAAATCAAACAAGACCGATTACTAATCTTGCAAAAGCTGCAGAAAGATTTGGTAGAGGAGAAAATATTGATGAATATAGACCATCAGGAGCCTTAGAAATCAGACAAGCAGGTTTGGAATTCGATAAAATGAGAAAAAGAATAATGAGACATCTGAATCAAAGGTCTGAAATGCTATCTGGCATAAGCCACGATTTAAGAACACCTTTAACAAGACTAAAGCTCCAGCTATCTTTTGTGAAAGATAAAGGTTTATCAAAAAAAATGTCTTTAGATATAAATGAAATGGAAAAAATGCTTAATGAATATCTACAGTTTACAAGCTCATCTTATTTAGAAAAAAATGAAACCTTTGATATTTCTGAATTAATCGAAACTACAATAAATAAATATAATAATGATAAAATAACTAAAGAAATAATTCCAAGAGTTTATATGAATGGAAGAAAAAATTTAATACAAAGATCCTTAAATAATTTAATTGATAATTCAATTAAATATGCTGAAAATATAAATTTTCATCTATCCAAAAAGGACAGCAACATAATAATCACTATTGATGATGATGGAATTGGCATTCCTAAAGAAGAATTGGAGAATGTTTTCAAACCATTTTATAAAGTGGATAAAAGCAGAGGAAATTCTAAATCTAGTGTTGGTCTTGGATTATCAATTACATCAGACATAATCAAATCCCATGGAGGAAATATTTTATTAGAAAAATCTCCTTTAAATGGTCTTAGAGTTAAAATTTTTTTACCTTTGTAGATTTTTTATTTGGACTTTTTTTTTCTATTTTGTTAATTTTTTTTTCTAGATTTTCAACTCTTTTAATTAATATATCTGTTTCTTCTTTGCTAGTTAATTTCATTTTAAAAATAATTTCATCTCTTTTAGATCTTAAAACATTTATGATTTCAGAGCTTAAATCTTTATAAGAAATTAGCCCTTGCTCAAATAGCTTTGTTAATTTATCAATTACAAATTTTGATTTTGTCATATATTCGTTTATAAAATTAATATACTTTATACGTAGTTTTTTAAAAATGTTTATTAATAATTTTGACCCAGTTGCGTTTCAAATATTTTCATTAGAAATCAGATGGTATTCCCTAGCTTATATTATCGGTATTGCACTTGGTTGGCTGTATTGTAAAAAAAAATTAATTAAAGACTCTCATATTCTTCAGCTATTTGATGACTTTATAACCTATCTCATTATAGGTATGATTTTGGGGGGTCGGCTTGGATATACTTTATTTTATAATCTAAAATATTATTTAGATAACCCTATTGAAATATTGATGGTTTGGAATGGAGGAATGTCATTTCATGGTGCTTTAATTGGAATTATAATTGCATCAATATTGTTCTCAAAAAAACACAATACAAATTCCTTCATATTTTTAGACTTAGTTGCCCTATCTGCTCCAATTGGAATTTTTTTCGGTAGAATTGCCAATTTCATAAACTCAGAGCTTTATGGAAGAGCCACAGACCTTCCTTGGTCAATTCAATTTGTTCTAATAGATAATATCAAAAGACACCCCTCTCAATTATATGAGGCTTTTTTTGAAGGAATAATTCTTTTCTTTGTACTTGGGTATTTTTTTAAAAAAGATTATTTAAAAGTACCTGGAAAAATCTCTGCTTTATTCCTAATCTTTTATTCACTATTTAGGTTTTTTATAGAATACTTTAGATCCCCAGATCCCCAGATCGGTTACTTGCTTTTAAATCTAACACTAGGCCAAGTGATAAGTATTATTTTTTTCATGACTGGGGCTTATCTTTTATCCTTAAAAAAATGAAAATTAAGAATAATGACTCGTTTACTCTAGATAAATTTATAGAGGAATCTCTTTACAACAAAACATCTGGTTACTACATGAAAAAAAATCCCTTTGGCAAAAAGGGTGATTTTATAACCTCACCAAACATATCAGTATTATTTTCTGAAATGATTGCAATTTGGGTAGTTTCATTTTGGCAAAATCTTGGCTGTCCTAAAGAATTTAATTTAGTGGAATTGGGTGCTGGTAATGGTGAAATGATGAAAGTTTTAGTCAATACCTTTGATAAGTTTCCAATATTTAAAAATTCTTGTCGTATTAAGATTTTAGAAAGAAGCAAATTACTCAAGAAAAAACAAAAAGCTAATATCAATAAAGAAAATATTCAATGGTTAAATAATTTAAGCGAATTAGATAATTTACCATGTATCTTTTTAGCAAATGAATTTTTTGACGCCTTGCCTATTAAACAATTCATAAAAAAAGAAAGAAAATGGTTTGAAAGGCATGTCAAATTCTTCAATAAAAAATTTGAATATTTTGATGTTCCTTTTGATATGGAAAAATTTGAAAATAAAATCAAATTTAAGATTGCGAAACAGCAAAACTTTATTGAGTATTCACCACAATCAACTGAATACTTAAAAAGTATTAACAATAAGATTAAGCATAATAATGGTGGAATGTTAATAATAGATTATGCGTATATTGATAAAAAAATGAAAAATACCCTACAAGCTGTATCGAAACATAAATATTGTGATGTGCTAGAGAGGTTTGGTGATTCTGATATTACTTATAATTTAAGTTTCAATTTGATAAATAGTATAGTTAAAGAATTAAGCTCACTTACCACAATGAATACTACCCAAGGAGAGTTTTTAACAAAACTTGGTATTCTTGAAAGAGCAGAAATACTGTCCAAGAAAATGTTATTTAGTGAAAAAGCTGATATTTATTTTAGAATAAAAAGGCTTATAGATAAAAATCAAATGGGTGAATTGTTTAAAGTAATGCTAATAACAACAGATAAAAATAAATTTAAATTGGGGTTTTAAACTGATTAAGTCAAAGAAACTCAGCAAATTTAAAAACTTACAGCACGCTTTCTTTAATAAAAAGGGTGGAAAATCTCTGGGTATTTTTAAGAGTTTAAATTGTGGTCCTGGATCTTCAGATAATAAAAAGACTGTTTTAAAAAATCTTCAAATCGTTCAAAAGAAAATTAAAACTAAACTCAAAAAAATTATCTTACTTGAACAAATTCACAGTAATAAATTTCATTTTGTAGATAAAAATCTAAAACTTAAAAATTATAATTTTAAGGGAGATGCGCTAATCACAAATAAAAAGGAATTTCCTATAGCTATATTGACTGCCGATTGTGCTCCAATACTAATTTATGATGAGAAAGAAAAGATGATTGCAGCGATCCATGCTGGCTGGAAAGGTACTTTCAAGGGGGTAATTAAAAGAACCTTAAATTTTATGATAAAAAAAGGCTGTGCTCCTAAAAATATTACTGCTGTTATTGGGCCATGTATTTCAGTAAAAAATTATGAGGTAAAAAAAGATTTTATTAAAAAACTCATTAAAAAAGATGGAAAGAATAAAAAATTTTTAAAAAAAATTAAAAATAAAGATTTCTTTAATTTAAAGAAATACATCCATTCTCAATTAAAAGCCTTAAATATAAAGAAAATTGATATAATCAATAAGGATACATTTAATCCTAAAAATAGTTTTTTTAGTGCACGAAGATCTATTAGTCGCAATGAGAATGATTATGGTAGAAATATTTCTGTAATTATGATTAATTCATAATATCTCATGAAATTATTAACTGGAAACAGCAATAAACCTCTCAGTAAAAATATTGCAAAATATCTAAAAACTAAACTTGTGAAGTCAAGTATAAAAAAGTTTTCTGATGGAGAAATTTATATAGAAATTAATGAAAATATTAGAGGCAATAGTATCTTTATAATTCAGTCTATTTCATCACCTGCAAACGACAACTTAATGGAATTACTACTTTGTATTGATGCCTTAAAAAGATCATCAGCAAAAAATATTACTGCTGTCATTCCTTATTTTGGATATGCACGACAAGATCGAAAAGTAGTGCCACGAACTTCTATTTCTGCAAAACTTGTTTCTAACTTAATTACTAAAGCGGGTGCTGATAGAGTTGTTACTGTAGACCTTCATGCAGGACAAATTCAGGGCTTTTTTGACATTCCTGTAGACAACTTATTTGCTACACCAATTTTTGCAAGACATGCTAAAAAAAATATCAAAAGTAAAAATATTATTTGTGTTGCACCAGATGTTGGTGGAACTGAAAGAGCGAGAGCACTTGGTAAAATTTTAAATGTGGACCTCGCTATTGTGGATAAAAGAAGACCTAAACCAGGTCAATCCAAAGTTATGAATGTTATAGGAGATGTTAAAGGCAAAACTTGTGTTATAGTTGATGATATAATTGATTCAGGTGGAACTATAGTAAACGCTGCTAAAGCTTTAAAAGATAGGGGCGCTAAAGATGTTTATGTTTATATTACTCATGGAGTTTTAAGTGGAGAGGCTGTAGATAAAATTAAAAAATCTGTCATTAAAAAATTAGTAATAACGGATACAATTGACAATCATGATAAAATTAAAAATGTTAAAAATATAGAAGTTTTGCCTATTTCAGCCCTTATGGGTGAGGCAATTAAAAGAATCTCTAACTCAACATCTGTATCTGATTTATTTAAATAATTATCTTGAGTTATTAAGAAACTTGGGCTAAAAGCCATCTTTTTATGAATTCACTTGAAGCAAATACTAGAAACACTAAGTCAAAAGGAGACGTTCGTTCTCTTAGATTGGCTGGAAATATCCCTGGCATAATTTATGGGGGACCAGAGCAAAACCAAAAAGTTACTGTATTAAAAAAAACATTAAAATCTTTAATAGGAAAAGGAAGCTTTTTATCAAATATAATAACTCTTAATTTAGATGGTAAGCCTCAAAATGTTTTACCAAGAGAAATTACTTATAATGTAATATCAGATGAGCCAACTCATATTGATTTTCTTAGAGTTGTCCCAGGTGTAAAAATTAGAATAGAAGTTCCTGTAGATTTTATTAACCATGAAACTTCACCAGGTTTAAAAAGAGGTGGAGTACTAAACATTGTTAGAAGAGAAATAGAATTAAAATGCCCAAGTGAAAAAATCCCATCTGCAATAACTATTGACTTGGATGGCGTAGATATTGGGGAAAGTTTCAAAATATCTTCAGTTAAACTAGAAGAAGGTGTTACACCAACTATTATTGGAAGAGATTTTGTAATTGCAACATTGGCAGCGCCTACAGTTATGAAAGAGCCAGAAAAACCAGCTGAAGCAGAAGTGGCAACAACAGAAGATGGCAAAGAAGAAGCACCAGCTGCTGAGGGTGATAAAAAAGATGGCGATGAAAAAAAAGCCACTGAAGAAAAAAAATAATCAACTTATTATAGTGAAGACTCCTAGATACGATTTAAAAAAAATATGCTTTTATTTGTAGGCTTAGGAAATCCAACACCCGATAGCGAAAACAACAGACACAATATTGGTTTCAAATTAATTGATGCTCTTAATCAGAAATTTGGTCTGTCTAAACAAAAACCAAAATTTAAAGGATTATTAACCACAGGTAATATTGAAGATAAAAAGGTTTATGCAATAAAACCTTTAACTTTTATGAATAACTCTGGAATTTGTATAAGAGAATTAATTGAATACTTCAAAATTGATGCTGAAGATGTGATTGTCTTCCATGATGACCTTGACCTTGAGTTTGGAAAAGTAAAAGCAAAATTTGCAGGATCCAGTGCAGGACATAATGGTATCGAGTCTATTGATAAATTTATTGGTAAAGATTATTCAAGAGTAAGAATAGGAATTGGAAGACCCAAAACTAAGGCCGATGTTTCAGACCATGTATTAAAAGATTTTGATGAAGATGAAATGATACAACTAGAAAAAATTACTAAAAATATTATTGATTCAATGGCTATATTAATTGATAAAAAATTAGATTTATTCTCAAGCACTGTAAATAATAAGTAATGAGTTTTAAGTGTGGAATTGTTGGCTTACCTAATGTTGGTAAATCTACATTATTTAATGCACTTACAAATTCAAGCAAGGCACAAGCTGCTAATTTCCCCTTTTGTACGATAGAACCAAATGTTGGTGTAGTTCCTGTACCAGATGAAAGACTAGATAAATTAGTAGAAATATCAAAATCAAAAAAAAAAATTAATACCACTATTGAGTTTGTGGATATAGCCGGACTAGTAGAGGGCGCCTCTAAAGGTGAAGGCTTAGGAAATAAATTCTTATCTCATATAAGAGAAGTCGATGCAGTCATACATATGATCAGGTGTTTTGACTCTGATGATATTCAAAATGTGAACCCAACTGTTGATCCAATCAGAGATTTAGAAATTATTGAAACAGAAATGATGTTGGCAGACCTTGAATCAATACAAAAAAGATTAGAAAAAAATAATAAGAAAAATGTGGATGAAGAGCAATTAAAAATATTAGAAATTGCTTCTGACTGCATAAATAATTCTAAAAATATTCAAATACTTTATGAACAATTTGACAAAAAATTAATAAACCAAAGTGGTTTATTGTCTTTAAAACCTAAAATCTTTGTATGTAATGTTGATGAAGCAAGTGTTCAAAATGGAAATAAATACACACAAGCATTTATTGATAAATTTGGTGAAAAAAATACCCTAATAGTTTCAGCTGATATTGAGAACCAAATAAATCAATTAGATAATGAAGAAAAAGAAAATTATATGGAGATGATTGGATTAAAAAGAACTGGTTTAAATATGCTAATTCAAAAGGGTTACAATATTTTAGAGCTAGACACTTACTTTACATCTGGACCTGAAGAAACTAGAGCCTGGACTATCCAGAAAAATTGCACTGCACCAAAAGCAGCTGGTGAAATACATACTGATTTTGAAAAAGGTTTTATTAGAGCTGAAACAATTGCATATGAAGACTTCATAGCAAATCAAGGTTGGGTGAATTCTAAAACTAATGGAAAAATGAGACTTGAAGGGAAAGATTATATTGTCAAAGATGGTGATATATTAAACTTCAGATTCAATACGTGACCAAATTTTCTTCATACTAAAATAAACTAAAATAGTTAAAATAATTAAATACAAAATAGCTCTAAAGCCCATTTTATGTCTTGCTTCTAAATGTGGTTCTGCAGCCCACATTAAAAATGTCGTCACATCTTTGGCCATTTGCTCTTTTGTGGCAGTAGTGCCATCACTATATTCAACTAAACCATCAGATAATGGCTCTGACATTTTAATATTATTTCCATACATGTATTTATTATAATAAACTCCATCCTCTAGAGTTACTCCACTAGGTGGATCTTCATAGCCTAAAAGTACAGAATAAATATAGTCTACCCCACCACTTCTAGCTTTTGCTAATACAGACATATCTGGTGGATAAGCTCCTCCATTTGCTGCTTGTGCTGCTTTTACATTTGCGAAAGGCATAACAAATTTATCAGATAATTTTGCTGGTCTTACAAACATTTCTCCATCACTATTTGGTCCATCAGTAACTTCAAAACCTGCCGCAATAGCTTTTGCCTGATCTTCAGTAAATTCTGGTCCACCAGGTTCAAATAAGTTTCTATAACTTACGTATTTCATTGAATGGCACGATGCACAAACCTCCGTATAAACCTGATATCCTCTTTGAAGCGAACCCCTATCAAATTTACCAAAAAGACCTTTGAAACTCCAATCTGTTTTTAAAAGATCAACTTTTTCTGCTGCATTAACTTGTATTGCTCCAGTTAAAATAAAGGCTATTAAATAGGTTATTTTAAAAATATTTTTCACTGAATTAATTTAAACTTTCTTTTTTTTTAACAGCTGATGCCATTGGGAATCCTCCAAGTACTGGTTCTGTAATACTTAAAGGTAAAGGTATAGTTTTTTCTTTAAATCCTAATACCGGTAAAATTATTAAAAAATGAATAAAGTAGTAAGCTGTGGCGACCCTCGCGATCAATAAGTAAAGCCCTTCAGCGGGCATTGCACCTACGTAACCTAGAACTAATACATCCACCACTAGTATCCAATAAAATTGTTTGTAAAGAGGTCTAAATACAGCTGATCTAATCTTTGAAGTATCTAACCAAGGCAGTGCGGCTAAAATTAAAATTGCTGATAACATTGCAACTACACCCATTAATTTATCTGGAACTGATCTTAAGATTGCATAAAAAGGCAGCAGATACCATTCAGGAACAATATGAGCTGGTGTCACCATTGGATTCGCCTCTATATAGTTGTCCGCATGTCCCAGAATATTTGGTGAATAAAAAACAAAAAATGCAAAAACAATCGTAAACATTAGTAATGCAAAAGCATCTTTAATGACAATATATGGATGGAATGGCACCGTATCCTTAGAGGGTTTTTTAACGTCAATTCCCACTGGATTATTATTCCCAGGAATGTGTAAAGCCCAAATATGAAGAACTACTAATCCTAAAATTAAAAATGGAATTAAGTAATGAAGTGTAAAGAACCTTGTTAAAGTTGGATTATCTACAGAATAACCACCCCACAACCAATTTACTATTCCTTCTCCCACTAAAGGTATTGCACTAAAAAGATTTGTTATAACTGTTGCTCCCCAAAAACTCATCTGGCCCCAAGGTAAAACATATCCCATAAAGGCTGCCGCCATCATTAAAAGATAAATTATTATTCCAATAATCCAAATTATTTCTCTTGGAGATTTATAAGATCCATAAAATAACGATCTGAATATATGAATATATACTGCTAAGAAAAACATCGATGCACCATTTGCATGAATGTATCTTATAAGCCATCCATAGTTTACATCTCTCATGATGTGCTCAACGCTTTCAAAAGCTAAGTCAGCATGAGCAATATAATGCATTGCTAAAGTTAAACCCGTTACGATTTGTGTAATTAAGCAAAAAGTTAATATTCCCCCAAAAGTCCACCAATAATTTAAATTTTTGGGTGTTGGATAGTCTGTTAAATGACTAGCAAGTGACAAAAGTGGAAGTCTGTCATTAAACCATTTTCCAAATTTTGATGCAGGAACGTACTCGTGATCACTCATAATTATTAATTATCCGATTTTAATTGTGTTACTATTAATAAATTCATATTTAGGAACTTCCATATTTAATGGAGCTGGACCTTTTCTAATTCTTCCCGATGTATCGTAGTGTGATCCATGGCATGGACAAAACCATCCATTATAGTCACCTTTATCATTTAAGGGTACGCAACCTAAATGCGTACAAACACCAACCATTACTAACCACTCAGGATTTTTAGCTCTATCTTCATCTTTTTGGGGATCTTTTAAATCTTCCATCTTAACAGCTCTTGCTTCTGCTATCTCTTCAGGTGTTCTTCTTTTAATAAAAACTGGTTTTCCTCTCCAAAGCACAGTGATTGATTTACCAGACTGAACTGCACTAACATCAACTTCTGTGCTAGCTAATGCTTTAACAGAGGCATCAGGGTTCATTTGATCAACTAAAGGCCAAACAACAGCCCCCACCCCAACAGCACCTACCGCATACGAAGCTGTAAATAAAAATTCTCTTCTTTCAGGTTTTTTTTCAGACATCTTTTATTTTTTGTATATTGTTATCTAATATATGATTTCATATAAGAAAAAAGTTTTTTTTCCACTGAAACAATGACACATAAAACATGAGTTTGAGACCTAAAATAGCCTTATATGAACCTGATATTCCTCAAAATACAGCAGCTATTATTAGAACATGCGCATGTTTAGGTGCTGATTTAGAGATAATTGAACCATGTGGTTTTTTATTCAATGATAAAAGATTTAAAAGAGTTGTAATGGATTACATGGATGAAAAAATGATAAAATTTTATCAAAGTTCAGAGGAGTTTTTTAAATCAAAAAAGAATGAGAGAGTAATATTGTTAACAACTAAATCAGCAGACTCTTATACTGCCTTCAAATTTGAGAGTAATGATACACTATTATTTGGAAGAGAAAGTGCTGGTGTACCAGATCATGTTCATAATTCTATTAAGTATAGGTTGAAAATACCCATGATGGACAATAAGAGATCTTTAAATATAGCCTCATCAGTTGCTATAATTCTTTCAGAAAATTTAAGACAAACTAACTTTAACAAATAATGAATAAAGAAATTAAAAAAAAACTTGCTTCTAATTGGTTTAAGTTACTGCAGAACACAATTTGTAACGATATTGAAAAACTAGAAGGTAAAAAATTCAAATTTAAATCTAAAACTTGGAATAGAAATGAAATTAAAGATGAAGGTGGTGGGGAGTTTAGAGTTTTAAAAAATGGTAAAATTTTTGAAAAAGTTGGTGTAAATTTTTCAGAGGTCCATGGAAAGTTTTCAAAAGAAATGAGTAAAAAAATTCCAGGTGCCTCTAGAAATCAAAATTTTTGGGCATCTGGAATTTCTATTGTAATGCATATGAGAAATCCTCATGTTCCAGCAATTCACTTTAACACAAGGTTTATCTATACAACGCATGGATGGTTTGGTGGTGGTATGGATGTAACACCTTGCATTCAAGATCTTAAAGAAAAAAGCTTCCTTCATAGCGAATTAAAAAAAATGTGTGATCGACATGATAAAAAATTATATAAAAAATATAAAAAGTGGTGTGATGAATATTTTTATTTACCACATAGAAAAGAAACAAGAGGAATTGGTGGTATTTTTTTTGATTATAAAAAAAATGATTGGGAGAAAGACTTTAAATTTGTAACAGATCTTGGAGTTACCTTTCAAATGTTATTTAACTCAATAATACAATTGAAACACAAAAAGAAATGGACTGTAAAACAAAAGGAGATACAATATATTAAAAGAGGTAGATATGCTGAGTTTAACTTACTATACGATAGAGGCACAAAATTTGGTTTACAAACAGGTGGTAATGTTGAGGGAATATTAATGTCTTTGCCTCCAATAGCAAAATGGAATTAAAATGGAAAAAGAACCAATAACAGCTGCTGGACTTGAAGTTTTAAAAGAAGAGCTAATTTTTTTAAAAGAGAAAAAACGTCCACAGATAGTAGCTGCAATATCTGAAGCAAGATCGCATGGAGATCTGAAAGAAAATGCTGAATACCATGCTGCAAAAGAAGAACAATCACATAATGAAGGAAGAATAGTTCAGATTAATGATAATATCGCAAGAGCAAATGTAATCGACGTAACCAAAATGAGTAATGATGGAAAAGTCATCTTTGGCTCAACTGTAGATTTAGAAAATTTAGATACTGAAGAAAAAATTACCTATAAAATAGTTGGAAAAGATGAGGCTGACCTTCAAAAAAAACTAATATTTTTTCAATCACCAATAGGTAGAGGTTTAATTGGAAAAAACAAAAATGATTTAGTTGAAATTAAAACTCCAGCAGGTGTAAAAAACTTTGAAATTAAAGATGTAAAGTACGTTTAATTACTTACTATTTTTTGAACTTCTTTATCTGAAATTTTGAAGTCGTTACTAATCCAGACTTCTTCTATTGCTTTTAGCTTCTGTCCCAACTCTCTTCCCTCGGGAAGTTGATATTTTTCCATCAAGGTACTTGCTTTAAATGGCATAACAAACATTTCTTTTTTCTTAAAAATTTCAATTAATTTAATTAACTTATTGTCTACTTTTTTGGATTTAAAAATCTTAAAATAAAGAACATCTAATAATGTCTCTCTACCATTATAATAAAAAACTTTGTTCAAATTTTTTTCTGAAAAAGTTTGG
>CAJQRT010000014.1 GCA_905612335.1 uncultured Candidatus Pelagibacter sp. | reverse complement strand
TTATAAAATTATTCATTTGCTTTTGAATGCGAAAATTCTTATCTTCTACTCGATAAAACGTATCACTTATTGGTCGATATTGATAAAAATTTACCTCTTTGGTTATTCTATGAATATTTCTTAAGTTAAAGACTAATATTGTAAAAATAACCAATGATAGCGTAATTCTAGTATATTTAGTATAATCTATCTGAATCTGCTCTAGTCTTATGCATACTGGTATAAAAAATAATAATGCAATAATACAATAACCTCCGTACCTTAATGCTGGGTGATTATAAAACCACTCAATTCCTAAAGCTATTAATATTAAGTAGATTAAATAAATATAATTATAATTATATTTATATTTATATTTGTTTAAAGATTTTCCTTTGAAAGAAATCATCACAATAATAACTAGTAATATTAATCCTAAAACAAAATCAGAAACTTTATTAAAAAAATAAATATTTATCCAATTTTTAACCCAGTAAAAACCCTGAATATACTCATTTGGATTTGTAACTCTTGATGTTGGTGTTAATCCACCTTTAGACCAAAGTTCATAATGATTATTCATTTTAAGTGTCTCTGCAGAAGGAATGCTCCAATTTAAATTATCAAAACATGTGATACTTAAAGGATATATTATGCAACCTGTGTTGATAAGATAAGTAAATATTACAAAAAATAATAATAATAGAAATAAAAAAAAATATTTATTAAAAATTAGAAAAATAAATGACTTAATATAACTCTTATTTTTTGACCTCATTAAAAAGAGTAGAGGTATGAAGAATACAGCATACAATATATAAAATGCTTTTAATGAAACTATAATTGCTCCCAATAAATATATTTTAAATAAATCTATACTTTTAATATTTTTTAAATTTATAAAAATTATCATCTCAATTATTAATATGAATATTAATATTTGTGCAGACCTATCTGTCCCATGCTCTGCAATTCTATAAAAGAATATATTAATAAAAATTATTGAAAATAAACTAAGATAGTTTGTAAAGTTAATTTTTTCTTTTTTAATTTTTAAATAAGTAAAATAACTATGAATATTCTTAAGTAATATAATATTTGCGAAACCTAAAATATAAATTGAAGAATAATGGAACAAATAAAATTTTGCATATGGCAAATAAAATAATGAGTTTATATAAAATATAGATGATGGTGTTCTAAAACCATGATTAAATTGGCCAATACCGATATAAAAGCTTTGTTGTGTTAGATAATATGTATATGGAAAATGATAATATGGAAAATCATCATGATTTTTATATAAAAATAAAGAGCTAGAAATTAAAACAAAAACTAAAAAAGTTAAAAATATTTCTTTTCGATATACTGAATAATTTTTTAATATTTTTAAAAAAAAGAAAATAATACCAATAATGAGTATTATAATATTATGAAATTCGGAATGGGCTATAATAAAATTACTTAAATATGAATAAATTAACAGTACATACAATCCAAATAAACCCACATAACCAAAGTTATTACTAATTAATTTTTTTTCGAATATCCTTAAAAAAAAGGTACCATAACCTAATATTGAGACAAGAATTAGGAAGTAATAAAATATTAAGACTAAAAAATTAAACATCTGGCTTAACTACAAGAAATTCTATTAAAATAAAAGCATATAAACTTGAAAAGTTATTATAATACTTTATTTTAATTTTGATAATGGAAAACCTTACTTTAATAATTCCGGCTAAAAATGAAGCTGAAAGTTTGCCAACAGTTTTGCGTGAATTAAAAAAATTTAATTATAAAATTAATATTGTTTTACATTCCACGGATACAAAAACTATTCAGTCAATAGAAAATCATAAAGTTAATATAATTTATCAAAAAAACTTGGGTTATGGAGATGCTATTATTGAAGGTATAAATAATTGCGATACAGAATATTTTTGTATTTTTAATGCAGATGGCTCGTTTGATCCTTCTGAAATAAATAATATGTTTATATCTATGCAGACTAGACAGTTAGATTTTATATTTGCATCTAGGTATGAAGCTAACTCAGGTAGTGAGGATGACACAATATTAACCCTAATAGGCAATTATATATTTACTTATATTGGAAAAATATTTTTCAAACTTAACATATCCGATATTTTATATACTTATTTAATTGGAAAAACTAATAGAGCAAAAAAACTGAATTTGTCTCAAAAAGATTTTTCTTTATGTGTTGAATTACCAATAAAAGCAAAAAAAAATATGATGAAATTAGGATCTATAAATGCCTTTGAAAGAAAAAGAATTGCTGGAAAAAAAAAAGTTAATGCTTTTAAAGATGGTTTTTTAATTTTACATCATATGATAAAATTATTTTTCAAATAGATTTTCGATTTTTTAGTCTTAAATAAATAAAAACATAAAAAAATATATTAAATATTATAATTAATATTTGAATCTGAGTATTATTATAAAATTGTGTTGCCAACATAATACTTAGTAAATTATAAAGATTAATTAACAAGCCTGTGAGTGTATTTGCATAAAAACTATTACTACTAAATATTTTTTTTAAATGAAAAAAAATTAATTGATGTAAGTGATTAGTGTCTGGATTAATCGGTGAAATTGAAAACTTAATTTTTCTTAAGATTGAAAATAGATTCTCAAAAGCAGGGTACCAAAGTATACTGATTATAAACAAAGATGACATGGAGTCATTGATTTGATATGTGTCAATCAAACATATAGCAAATAATAGGCCCAATAAATAGGATCCACTGTCCCCTAAATATAGTTTGTTAAAAAAATTTAGTATAAAAATAGCTACTAAAACAGATATTAAACTATTAAGATCTAAAATTTGACTTATCTGAGTACCATTTAATTCTAGATAATATAAACTAGAAGAAATAATTAAACAGTATCCAATGAGAGACGTGTTAACACCGTCTATGAAATTATACCCATTAATTACCACTAGAATACAAAATACTGTAAAAGCTATTTGAAAACTAGGATTTCCAAGGAGATAGTCTAGTAACAATATATTTGTTGGGGGGATAACAATTGATGAAAATTGCACACAGCTATACACTGTCAAAATTTGAAAAAATAATCTTAGTTTTGGAGAGTTTATTTTTTTTATGTCAGACAAAAAACCAATACAAAAAATAAATGAAATAAAAAAAATAAAAGCAAAATTAGATAAATCAATATAAAAATAAGATGTAAGAATTAGAATTATTCCACCCAATAAGGGTACACTTTCAGAAGATACAAATTTTTGATGCACATCGCCTCTTAAATTTAAAAATAATTTTTTTTTAATAGATACATGGTTTAAAATTAACCCTAAGCTTAAGATTAAAAAAATAATATAATATTCATCTAATTTTTAATTGTTTTTAAAAGAAAGTTTATAGAAAGCGAACCCAAATAAAAAAAGGATTTTATTTGACCAAATTTCATGTATTTTCTGTAAACTAAATACCCATCTTTAATTTTTTGAAATTTAGATGATGATAAAGAATTATCAAGCTTTCTCCACTTTGTAAGGTTGTTAAGTAAAGCATAAATTTTATTTTCATTTAGGGTAATTTTAAGCCATAGAACATAATCTTCTTTAGTTTTTATACTAGCAAACTTGGTGTTATTTTTAATTAATCTTTTATCTAGTATTACTGTTGACAGTCCAATATCGCATGACTTCAAAAGCTGTTTATGACTTAGGTCTTTTGCTTTTCTCTGTCCAATTATTTTATTTTTGTAATTAATTATATAATACGAAGTATGTGAAATTTTAATTTTACGTTGTTTCATAAAAAAAATTTGTTTTTTGAGTTTATTAGGCAACCATAAATCATCCGAATCTAGAAAGGCAATAAATTTTCCCTTGCTTAACTTAATCCCTTTATTTCTTGATAGACCAGCACCCATATTTTTTTTGTTAATAAAAATTTTAATTCTTTTATCTTTTTTTTTTAAATTTTTAAGAATGATTAAATCTTCATGATTTGAATCATCATAAATAATTATTAATTCTAAATTTTTATGTGATTGTTTTAAAACTGAATTTATACTTGAAGTAATATATTCTTTTTTTTTATAATAGGGTATAATAACACTTACAAGATTCATTTTATAACCTTATTATAATTTTATGCTTAGTAAATAGAAATGAAAAAAAAATTAATAATATTTATGCCCTCTATTGAAGGTGGAGGTGTGGAAAAAAATCTATTTTTAGTAAGTAATTATCTATGTAAAAAACTTGATAAAGTAGCATTAATTACTATATCAAAAAAATATAAAAAAAGATTTAACAACCCAATTGAATTTATTTCACTTACATCAAACTATTGGGATAATTTAAGCAGAAGATCAAAATATTTTTTATCAATTTTTTTACTTATTAAAGAAATATTAAAAAATAGAAATATAATGGTTTTTGCATTTCAGGCCAATATATATTGTATAATAATCTGTAAATTATTTTCTATCAAAGTGATAGCAAGGTCAAATTCGGCGCCAGCTGGATGGTCTAAAAATATATTAAAAAGATCAGTTTTTAAATTTTTTTTAAATCTTGCAGATAAAGTTATGGTAAACAGTCTTCAATTCAAAAGAGATTTAAAAAAAGAATTCAATGTAAGTGCAACATGCATTTACAACCCATTAAATCATGATGAAATCATAAAAAAAACAAATAAGAAATCAAAAAAAATATTTACAAATAAAAAACAATTAAAAATATTAAATATTGGAAGGTTAACCGAACAAAAAGACCAGATCACACTTTTAAAGTCATTAAATCAAATTAAAGAAACTATTAAATTCGAAGCAGTTATAATCGGGCGTGGTAAGTTATATGAAGAACTTTCAGAATATATATTAAAAAATAATTTAAGCCAGTTTGTAAAAATAATTGATTTTGTAGACAATCCCTTTCCACTGTTAAAACAAGCGGAATTATTTATACTATCATCTAAATATGAAGGTTTACCAAATGTGTTACTGGAAGCTTTAACATTAAAAAAATTTATTATTTCTTCTAAATGCCCTACGGGACCACAAGAAATTTTATTGAATGGCAAGGGAGGACTTTTGTTTAATGTTGGAAATCATAATCAACTAGCAAATAAGATAATATATTATGAAGAAAATAAGAAAAAATGTTTAAGCATGTTACGGCAAGCAATAAAAAAATTGTATAGGTTTGATTATCAAATAAATCTTAAAAAATACTTAAATTTAGTTAATCAAATAAGCTAATCAATACTTTTTTTTAGGATATTTTCTAATTTAAGAAAATGTCTATATTTTGTGTATTGTTTTGTATTTTTTTTAATTTCAAACTTATGACTTTTTATACTTTTTAAGTTAGCATATTTAATTAAACTGTTAGATAGTTCACCTTTCTTATCATTTTCAAACAGAATCCCATGTCTTCCGTTGGACAAAAATTCTGTTGGTCCATTGGGACAATTACTAGAAATTATAAATAAGTTCGTTAAAGCAGCCTCTACCATTACAAATCCAACCTCTTCCCACAAAGAACTTAAAATGAAAGCTTCTCCATTTTTAAAATATTTAAAAACGTTATCAACATGTCCAATTAAATAAACATTTTTTTGAAGTTTTTTTTCTATAATTTTTTTTTCTAGTTTATTTCTTTCTTCGCCATCACCTAATATTAACAATACAAACTCATTATTTTTTTTTAGAAAAGTTGAAAATTCATCAATTAAATATGAAAAATTTTTTTGTTTTGTTAATCTTCCTGCGGCAAAAATTATTCTTTTACCATCAAATTTTTGAAAATTTTTGACTTCTGATTTTTTTTTAAAAATGAATTGTTTAATATCAATTATTGCATCAGGTAAAAAAGAAATTTTAGTTTTATCAAATAAATTTATGTTAATAAGTTTATTCATTAGTTCTATAGATGGGCTTGTTACCATATGTAATTTAGTTGATGCTATTTTCCAAAATGATTTTCTTATTAAATTCAATTTTGGCATGCCTGAAATCCTTAATATAAATTTTGTATCTGTTTTTAATAAATTCATAACTGTTAAGGGTAAAGAGGTAATTAGATGAGCAATAAAAAAGTCAGGCTTATCCGATCTTATCAATTTAATAAGTGGAAAAAAACAGAGTAAAAAAATTACAATATAGGAAAATCGACTCTGTATATAACCATGTTTAGGGAGGTTCTTAAAAAATTTATATTTAAAATTAATAATTTTTACATTGTTGTCTTTAAAATAATCTAAATATTCATCCCACTCACCACATGCATTGATTAAAGTAACGTCAAAAAAATTTGAACCATATTGAATAACTGATACGGCAGAATTTAATGTTGATTTAACAGTACCCACAGGATTTAAGCAGGGTGACCAGTAAAAAATTTTCTTTTTCATAAGTGATTAATACTTTACATATAAAATAAAAATATAAAAACAATGATATTAATTACTGGTAGCGCTGGCTATATAGGCTCTCAAATATGTAAAGAGTTTGAAAAATTAAAGATTAAATACATTGGAATCGATTGTTTAAAATATTCCTATGAAAATAATATTTATAATAAAAAAAAATTTTTAAAATGTTGTATTTCAAATAAAGTAAAAATTTCATCTATAATTAAACAAAAAAAAATAAAAACAATTATTCATGCAGCTGCTTATGCCTATGTAAATGATGCTGAAAAAAATAAAAAAAAATATAAAATCAACAACGTTATTAAAACTAAAAAATTTATTAACATTATTACAGAATTAAAGGTTAAAAACTTTATCTTTTTATCTTCATCAAATGTTTATTCTGAAAATAAAAAGATGTGTACTGAAAATAATAAAACAAATCCAAAAAACTACTATGGAAAAACAAAACTTATTATTGAAAAATTTCTTTTAAATAAAAAAAATATTTTTAATAATTTGATAATATTGAGATTATTTAATGTGGTAGGCTTAACAAAAAAATTTACACCCATGAATTTTGGTGACTTAAAATATCAAAGGCTCTTATTTAAAGTTTTTTATAAAATAAAAAAAAAATCCAGCATTCAATTAAATTATTTACACTTTAAAAAAAATAAAATGATTTTTCCTACGAGAGATTTTATAGATATTAGAGATCTTTTGAATTTAATTATCAAAATAAATAAATCATTTTTAAAAAAAAATACAAAAAAGATATATAATGTTGGTGGTGGAATTTCTTATCAGTTAAACGATGTTATAAAAAAAATTAATTCAAAATCAAAATTAATGATTAATTACAAAAAAAATCACAAAAAAGAATATGAACACACTAAAGCAAATATAACAAAAATTAAAAATGATTTTAACTGGTCACCTAAGAAAAATATTAAAGAAACATTAAGCTCGTACTATAAAAACTTGGTGTTCAGGTACTAGTTGATATGTTTTTTATTCGATTTGACCCAATTTATAAGATTATCTAAACCTACATTTATATTCGTATATTTTTTAAATTTAGTAATTTGATTAATTTTATAATTATCTCCATGTGTTTTATAAACATCAGCTATTTGCTTTGAACGTTTAATAATCTTGGGTTTCCCAAAAACTTTGTTTAATCTATCTAATATAAACTTCAAACTTACAGGGTTATTCGAGCATACATTAAGTATTAAGTGTTTTTTTTTAATATTCTTGTTTATTAATAACCAAATGTTATCAACGACATCCTTAACATAGGTAAAGTCTCTATAATGCTTGCCATAATTGTTTAAATAAAAAGTTTTTTTCTTAATAATTGCAATTATATATTTTAAAATTAACATGTCCGGTCTTCCCCATTCACCATAAATTGTGAAAAATCTTAAGCCGATAAATTTCATGTTATAGTAATTTGAGTAAATTTCTGCAATTTCTTCATTATTTTTTTTACTTAATGAATAAATATTTTTAGGATTAATTTTTTCACTCTCCTTCAATGGGAATATTTTTTTTTCTCCATAAACAGAACTAGATGATGCATAATAAACCTTTGAAATATTAAAAGTTCTAGAAAGTTCAGCTATATTGAAGAACCCAAGTATATTAGAATTAACATATTCTTTAGGGTTTGAAATTGAATAACGCACGCCTGCTTGGGCAGCTAAGTTTATCACAATATCAAACTTATTTTTTTTAAATATATTCTCTAGTTTTTTAAAATTT
>CAJQRT010000013.1 GCA_905612335.1 uncultured Candidatus Pelagibacter sp. | reverse complement strand
TACAACTTTTGGTTTTGACAGTGAAACTTCAGGTGTTGCAATTGGTTTTGATGGTATGACTGAAGATGGATCAACTATTGGTTTATCTGCATCATATTCTACAACTGATGTTGAGGGTAAAGGAACTGGTAAATCGAAAAATGCTATCGATAGTTACACAGTTTCAGCCTACGCTGATAAAGCAACTGAATATGGTTACATTGAAGGAAGTTTAACTTATGGTATCAATGACAACACTAACTCAAGAATAGTTAATACTGCTGGCTTAAACAGAACTTACGCAGGTAACTATGACAGTGAGCAAATTTCACTAAAAATTGGTGGTGGAGTTCCTAATGAAGTTAAAGATGGTACATTTGTAACACCGTTTGCAAGTGCTACAGGAACAATCATTAGTGCTGATGCTTATACTGAGACTTCAACTACAGCTGCTGACGCTTTAAGATTAAATGTTGATCAAGATGATATCAGTTCTTTAGTTGGAACAGTTGGTGTTAAAGCTCATATGGTAACTGATAATGGTACGCCGATGATTTCATTAGCAATTAATAATGAATTTGGTGATACTCAAATTACTTCTAACAACACTTACCAAGGTGGTGGAACTAAGTTTAAAACTACAACTGAAGTTGAAGAACTATCAGCAACATTAGGATTAGGTTTTTCTTTTGGTAATGATGTAACTTCTTTAAACATTAACTACGAAGCAAATGCGAACGATGATGAGTACGTAAATCATTATGGTTCAGTTAAAATCGTAGCTAAGTTTTAATTAACTTAAACATTTATAAAATTTAAAGGGCCCCTAACGGGGCCTTTTTTTTGCCTGTAATAAAGATAGATGAGCTTTAATTAAATTTTTTTAAAAATGATATTTTATCATATGACATGAATTTCATTTTTTTTACGGTAGTAAATTACCCTTATGTTCTTGATTAATTATTAATAAATAATACAAAGTGAAAATAAAATTTATAAATAATAAGTTAACTTAAGAAAAAGGCATAAAAACATGATGAATAAAGCAATTAACACCCTGGTATTAGCCACGGTAGATTCGTTAACAAAATTTAAAAACAAGTTAGCTTACTATTTTGCAATCTTTGCAATGGTAATCGGTTCAACTTTTGGAACTTTCAATGCAGCGAATGCTGTAGCTGTTACTCAAGCTGATACGGCGATTACAGCGTATGCTAATGATAATGATGTTGTAACTTTCAACAATGTGGCTGCAACAACAACTATGAGTGGAAATGATACATTCGCTACAGGTTTAACAACTGCTGGTACAAACACTGTTTGGGGAATAACTGGTGGGAATAGTTTAACTATTTCGGGTGCACTTGCTGCTACAGCAACATCAGCAAATATTATTAATCTTCGTACTGTAGGTACAAGTTTAATCGTAGGTGAGGCCTGGACAGTAGGTAACGCTAACTCATCTTGGACAATCAATATGGCTGCTTCAACAGATGTTGAAGTAACAGGAGCTGATACCCATCTTTGGGCAATAAATGGAACTGCTCAAAACCAAGGTGATTTAATTGTAACTAATACTTCAACATTTTCTGGTTTAATTGGTGGAACGAATAAAGACTTAAATTCTATATCTGTCGCTACAGGTAAAACAGGTACGTTTTCTGAAACAGTAAGAGCTAATACTATTAACTCAGTTGGTACATCTGTATTTAAAAAAGCTGTAGTAGGTGATGTTGTTACAACAGGAACTATTACTTACAATCAAGTAGCAACAGCTGCAAATGCTGGTGATATTTCTGAATCAACTGGTGCTACTTCTGTTATGAATCTTATTTCAACAAATAGTGGCGGTGCTACTGTTTCAACTTTTACTGGTTCAATCGCAATTGATACAATTAACATTGGTACGAATGCTTTAGCTGCATCTGCTATAGTTACGGGTGACATAACTGCTACTACAGTAAATATTGTAGGTGGTAACCATGGAAATGAAGATAACCTACTAGTTGCCAAAGGTAATTTAACAGGTAATGTCGTGATGGCAGATAATGCTGGTACAACTACACTTACTTTGTTCGGAACTGCAGCACAAACTTTAACAGGTACTATTACTGCTGCTGAAGATGAAGAGGCAACAGTAACAGTTACAAACGTTTCTGGATCTGAAGTTAAATTTACAGGTGCTGTTGGTACTACAGGTAAAAGATTATTAGATCTTACTACAAGTGATGGTGCTAAAACTACTTTTAATGCGGCCATCGCTACTAAAAACTTAACAATTGGTAACGATTCTGCTGGCTTAGTAACTACATTTGAAGCTGCTGGAAATATTGTTGGTACGGAGGGTGGTACTGCTGGTGCACTTACTTTAGCTGGTGGTGAAATACGACTCGGTACTGGAATTGTAGCTGATGATATTATATTTGATGTAAAAGAAGGAACCGGATCAACTGCTGCTATTGTTGTCGGTGCTAACACAACATTTATCCCCTCATCTAACCTTACATCAGGATCAATTACTTTATTTGATAGTTTGGCTAACGTAGACATTATGACCAATGCTGCTGAGTTAGCTAAAGTACTTGTGCAAGATACACTTTTAACTGATTTTTCAACTTCTATAGTTGCAAAAGATGTAATTATTACAGCAACGCAAAAAAGTGATAGTAATATTGCAGCAGCACTTAGTGTTACAACAAATGCAGCTAAATCATTATCACAAGTTATGGCTGCGGCTGGAACAGATAGTGGATTATTCTCAGCCTTAGATGGTGCTTTGGTTAAAGTAGGTGGTACTACTCAAGTGGCTGAAACAAAAGCAATTTTACTACAAACTGCACCTCAATCAGATATGAGCAGTGGATCATCTCTTGCAACAAGAGCGATGACTGGAACGGTACAAGGAATTGTATCTAACAGAATGGCTTCTTTAAGATCTGGTGATGCTTTTTTAACTGGTATGTCTGCTGGTAATGGAATGAGTGCAAACTCTGGTTTCATTCAAGCTTTTGGTTCAGAAGGTGAGCAAAAAAATACTAAAAAATCTGGTGCTACAGTTTTTGGTTTTGATAGCGAAACTTCAGGTGTTGCCATTGGTTTTGATGGTATGACAGCAACAGGTGAAACTATTGGTTTATCTGCTTCATATTCTTCAACTGATGTTGATGGTAAAGGAACTGGTAAATCGAAAAACTCTATCGATAGTTACACAGTTTCAGTTTACGCTGATAAAGCAACTGAAAATGGTTACATCGAAGGAAGTTTAACTTACGGTATCAATGACAACACTAACTCAAGAATAGTTAATACTGCTGGCTTAAGTAGAACTTACGCAGGTAACTATGACAGTAATCAAATTTCACTAAAATTTGGTGGTGGAGTTCCTAATGAAGTTAAAGATGGTACATTTGTAACACCATTTGCAAGTGCTACAGGAACAATCATTAGTACTGACAGTTATACTGAGACTTCAACTACAGCTTCTGACGCTTTAAGATTAAAAATCGCACAAGACGATATTAATTCTTTAGTTGGAACAGTTGGTGTTAAAGCTCATATGGTAACTGATAATGGTACGCCGATGATTTCATTAGCAATTAATAATGAATTTGGTGATACTAAAATCAGTTCTACTAACACTTACCAAGGTGGTGGAACTGCATTTAATACTTCAACTGAAGTTGAAGAGCTATCAGCAACATTAGGATTAGGTTATGCTTTTGGTAATGATGTAACTTCTTTAAACATTAATTATGAAGCAAATGCTAACGAAGCGGACTATTTAAGTCACTACGGTACTGTAAAAATCATAGCTAAGTTTTAATTAACTTAAATATTTATAAAATTTTAAAGCCAGCCCTGTAAAATGGGCTGGTTTTTTTTGGGCTATATGTTAAATATTAGACAAATTTATGAAAATATTTATTTTATTATCTTTCCTATTTCTTGTTAATTGTAGTCAAAATTCAATTGAGACAAGAAATAATCTCATTGATCAACTAAATTTAAACAAATTTAATAAAAAAATTTATACAACAAGTTATTATAAAATTTATTCCTTAGAGAAAATTAGAAACGATGGAAAATTAATCATCTACATAGAGGGTGATGGAATGTCTTGGGTAGATAGATTTACCATATCATCGGATCCAACACCAAATAACCCTACAGCCTTTAGATTAGCTTTAATTGATAGTAATGATAACGTCATTTACCTTGCAAGACCCTGTCAGTTTGAATGGAGTAATAATTGTAATAAAGATACCTGGACCCTCTCACAGTACTCTTCAAGCGTCCTAAGTGGCTATAAATCGATCATTGAAGAGCTTTCAGAGAAATATGAGGAGATCCATCTAGTGGGTTATTCTGGAGGTGCTGGGATAGCAATGTATCTAGGTAGTATAGATAATAAGACTGTAAAATCTATTAGAACAGTTGCAGGTAATATTAATCACAACGCATTAACTCAATTATTAAATATATCTAATCTTAGTAAATCATTAAATTTCTATCCGATTGTTGAGAAAACTAACAAAGTTCCTCAAGTTCACTATTATGGTTTAGAGGATAAAACTGTTCCAAATCAATTACAAATTTCGTACAAAAATCAAAACGTTGATAATAAATGCATTAACATAAAGTCTGTTAATGCAACTCATGACAAAGGATGGGAAGACTTTTGGAGCGCCAATAGTAGCACCCTTCCAAAGCGGTGCAGTTAATAATTCCTATTAATAATTCTTTCAGATATAATAAATAATATTGAAAAATACATTTATTACTTTAATTACAATATTTTTTTTATCATTAAGTAATATTTCTTACTCAGATAATCATTTTCCAATCGCAAGAGATTCTGAATTAATGTTTGCTAGAGGTAAAATTGCATATCAAAATAACTGTGCAAGCTGTCATCAGGTTAATTTATCTGGAGCTGAAAACTGGAAAGGCTTAGATGAAGATGGTCACCGTAAAGCACCCCCTTTAAATGGTACAGGTCACACCTGGCACCATGATGATGAAACACTTCATAAAATTATCAAGTATGGTTTAGTTGGAATTATCAGTGACTATGAAGGAAAGATGGGTGGCTTTAAAGATAACCTTAGTGACAAAGATATAGATTCAGTTTTAGCCTACATTAAAAGTTTTTGGCCAGACGATTATTATCAACACCAAATAAATTTAAGTAAATAAATCATATGGCAACAGATACGTTTCATTGGGGATGCAAACATAGCTGGAGAACTAGTGCAAAGAATACGATGTGGTGTGTTGTTGGTTGTTCTATTGGAGATTTTGGAACTATATTATTTTTTCAGTTAAGTAAAATTCCTTTTCCAGTTTTAGGTATTATGACTTTAGCAATCATTAATGGTTTACTCACTAGCATTATGCTCGAGACTTATATTTTAATGAAACAAAAGTTTGATTTTATCAGTGCGTTAAAGACAGCTTGTGGCATGAGTTTTATTTCAATGGTTAGTATGGAAATTTCAATGAATGCTACGGATTATTTTTTAACTGGTGGAGCTATGCTAACTTGGTGGGTAGTACCCATTATGTTAATAGTTGGCTTTTTAACACCTTGGCCTTATAATTACTGGAGACTTAAAAAATTCAATCAAGCGTGTCATTAAATATTAAGATGGTTACAACTTCTGAAATTATACTTGCAGTTATTATCGTTTCCTTATCTGTTGTTATGCCTATCTATTATTATTATCAAAGAAAGAAAAACCCCAAGCAGGACAATAAACCTGCAGATGGTAATGAGATAAAAAATTATATTGATAAGATTAATGAAATTACCCGTAAAAAACATAAATGAAAAAACGTTTATCAGGGTGTAGTGAGTGTGGAGATGATACCGCCATCTTAACACAAGTAAGCTCAGGCCCTGAAGTGATCTTACTTTGCACGGATTGTTATAATCTTAAGCACTCAAATGAAACACAAAACTATATTGGTCATGAAGAAGAAAAAAGTTAACAAGGTAAAAACTAAGAAGCCCGCACCTAACTTTTATGGTCTTGGTAAATTTAACTATCTTATCTTTAAGTTTCTTTGCTCAAGGTTTAAGCTTAAATAATTGTTTAATTTAACCTAAGCTGCTTCTAGATAGACACCTTATTAGAGATTTAGTAGTATATTTTTATGTATTGGGTAATCTTAATATCTTTTCTAAGTCTTCTTGTTAATAGCTTTGTTACTTCAAAGCCTGGAAACAAACTTATAAAAAATAAAAAGAATAAAGTTCTTCTTTTGGATATTTTATCTTCTTATATGGGTGGTTTTTTACTTGTAATAGTTGTTTATCTTTTTGTCTCAGCCTCTAATGGTAAAGAAACATTTGATATTGGTATTGATTTTTTTAATTCTAATAGATGGAATTTTGCAAGTGGTATGGGTAATCATAGATCAATTTTAGATGAATTTGCCTTTGGTTTTGTGTTCACTTACATAATAATCTTCATCAGAAGACAATATAAAAAACAAAATTAAGAAGGAGAATAGATGAAAGGTTTTAGATTTATTACAAATGATGACACCTCAGAGTTTTGCCATCGTGTAACTGAGGCAATATCCAATGGATGGAAATTATATGGTGAGCCAAAGATGACTTTTGATAAAAAAAGAGGGGTAATGCGTTGTGCACAAGCAGTTATAAAGAACTCTCCTAAGAAAAAGTATTCAAAAAAAATGAAGTTATCATCAGTATAAGGGTATAAATAAAAACTTTAGGTATAAATGGGTAAAGTTGCAAAAGATAAATGGGATAAGGTAATTGAATATTTAACACATTCAGACAGTGATCTTGAGAAAGTACTGAGCTTATTAAAGGGGTGTGACCAAGGGAATGCATCTAATTATGATGTTGATAGAGCATCTTATTCATTAAATATTATTGCGATAGTTACACAAAAGCAACTTGATCCAGAAAATAAAGACAAGTCACTTACTCATATAATTAGACAGTGGGTTAAATCAAAAGATTTCATTCAATTTTATAATTTAATGAGAAAACAAGAAAACATTACTTGGGATAAGAGTAAACTTGAAGATTACACCAAACAATTAAAAGACCTTTGGTACAGTAAATCTCAATCTAAAAACAAAGAATATTTTAAAAAAATAGACGGATTTAACAAAACAGCTGGAGCAAATCTTTTAGAAAAAGATAACAATGAAGAGCTAAGACCGAAAGCTAAAATAATTGAGAAAACCTTTGATAAAATAAAGCAGAATGAACGACGGTCTCGAACAATCGTTGCTTAACACAAACTAGATATAATGATGGATCAGATATTACCCTTTGTTTATATGCTAGGGATACTCTTATTAGTACTCCCAGCTTTTCTACAATCTAATTCTAAATTAAAGCAATTCTTGACCAATCTTACTATTTGGATTGTCATTATCCTTACAATTCTAACCATCATCTATTTCATCAAGTAGCAATCATTCCTTCAGCTAGACACCTGATATATCTTTTTGGAAATCTATTTGATTTGAAACCATCTTTAAGAAACTCCATATAATATTTGCAGAGTTCTTGGATAAAATTAGATTGAGACTCTATTTTTAATGGCATGATTTTTAGACTAACAAAATCAATCAAATTTTACTATCTGATTCTGACTTCACAAATTAAACATTATTGCAGCAAGATTTAAACATACACTAATGATTTAAATAGAATCATGCATTGGATTTCATTCCTTTTCACCCGTTTACGTTTTTTTTCATTGTTGTCCTCTTTACGTAGACCTCTTGATAGGAGAAGGGGTGAAACCATTACAAACTACAAATTACTTACCCTTAAAAATACAACCAATAATAGGAGTTTTGATACATGGAAATAAACGGTATTAATAAATACTGTCATGTAAGCGCTTACATTGCTTATGATAACTGCAGCCCAGTTTACAAACAAACCTTCAAGTTTGAACTCAGTCCCAGTACCCACAACAGCATCATTTGGGAGAAAATAATCAAAATACTCAAGAAAAATGGAATAAATGTGGAGCTTAAATCATGAAACGGTTCTTAATTTTTGTATCAGCTCATTTGTTTTTATTCTTATTAGTCATTGCCTACCAGGCTCAAGCTGAAGAAGAATGGACCATCGATCAATTTAACAGCTTAGCCTATGCCAGAGTATCAGGGGAAGTTACTCACGGGGATTCATTGAATTTTTTTATTTCAACAGAAAGTAATTGTACAAAAGTTTATAATAATTTTACTTTTTATACTTTTGAAAAACCTGGGGATATTAAGCAATTAATAGACAAAAATATTCCTATAAAGATCAACGGTGTAGATGTAACGGCAAATGTTATCAGTGTTTCACCCTTTTTAATGGGATACAGGGTATCATTTAGTTTGGGTACATTTCCTATTAAAGAATACATGCATTTCTTAAAAGAATTCTATGATGAATTTCAGAAGTACGAAATTGAGATAGTAGATGGGATTGATTTTAAAGCTGCTAAGTATTTTGATATAACCACTAACAATTGGAAATTAGATAAGCTTGTGCCATCTGTCTTAGAGGCTAATAAGCTCTGTAAAACCATTGATCATTTGGATAGTTAGATAATGTTAAGAATTATTTTACTTATCTTATTGTTATTACCAACAACGTCTAACGCTGATCAAGGTTTGAAAATCTCATGCCTTAATATGAAATATGTAGTCATTGGAAGAAAACATGACCCTTTAAAATTTACAATGCAAGCTGTAGGACTTGAATACTTCGATAAAGATAAGGGTGAATTTGTCATGATTGAAGCTAATAAATTAGATATTGGTAAAAACCAGATAACTGCAAGGTTTGCAGATTATGAATTAGGGTTTCAAATGATTTTGCTTGATGGAGATACAGAACCTAGCATGACCTTATCTAAATATGATTATAAAAATGATAGGTTCTTAGAACATTATAAATGTGAAGTTGAAACGACAAACATTGAATAAAAATTTATGATAGAGAAATTCTTTCTTTGGTGCGTAGGGGTTCTTGAAGTTATAGGGGAGGTAACAGGCATGGGCTATGAACTTGCTAATATTGTTATCTTTGTAATTTTACAACCTGGGCTAATACTTCTATTTTTTATTTTGTGGAGATTTGAAAAGAAAAGAAAAATAAAAATATCTAACAACATTAGACTTATATAAAATAAATAGTTAAATTAGATACGATTAAAAGCTTACGTATATCTTATCCAAGTTTAATGGTATTACCTGTTATGAATAAATTCTTATTATTTATATTTTCAATTATCTTTGTTTCATTTACCAGTGTTTTAAAAGCTGAAAATGAATTCCCCATGGATGCTGGAATTACTTATGGCAAACTTGATAATGGTTTCACATATTACATTCGAGAAAATAAAAAACCTGAAGATAAAGTTTATATAAAATTAGTTATCAAAGCTGGCTCTGTAATGGAGGAAGAAAACCAATTAGGTCTTGCTCATTTATTAGAGCATATGGCCTTTAATGGCTCTAAAAATTATCCAAAAGATGCACTCGATAAGTTCATGTCTTCAATTGGTCTTGATATTGGCTCACATTATAATGCATCGACTGGACACTTAGAGACAGTTTATGAATATGAAATTCCAACTGATAACCCTGAAAATATTGCAACCACCATTAAAATTTTAGCAGATATTAGTAATAATTTAACTTTAGAGGATGAGGCTTTTGAGAGGGAGAGAAAGATTGTTGAAGAAGAGTGGCGTAGTGATTTAGGTGCTACTAAAAGATACATAGATAAATTTTTTCCCTATCTTTACAGAAACTCACTTCTATTAGAAAGACTACCTATTGGTGACATTGAAGTTATTAGAAACTTTAAATACGAAGATGCGAGAGACTATTACCGAAAATGGTATCAGCCTAACTTGATGGGGTTATTTGTTATAGGGGATGTTGATGTTAATAAAATAAAAGACTTAATTACGGAGAGTTTCTCAGAATTTAAAAATAAAGAAGTAGAGGTACCTAATTATAAAATACCTGACTTTAAAGAAAACTATTTTTTTAAATACCAAGATGAAGAAACAACCAGTGTTACTTTTAGTATTTGGGAAAAAACTAAATTTCAAAAATTAAATACATTTAGCAATTATCGGGATAATAAAATCTATGATTTAATTGAAGATATTTACGATAGACGTATCGAAGAATTATTAGAAAAAAATGAAGTAACTTTTTTAAATAGTGGATTAGGTAGCCATCAAATTTCTGATTTAGATGAATACAAATTAATTTCAACAACATTAAATGAAGCTAAAGTTAAAGAGGGTATTAAGGATTTTTTAACATTTAATAAACAGATTGAAAAATTTGGTTTTCTTAATTCAGAGCTAGATTTAGCTAAAAAAAACCATTTAAGAAACATAGAGCAAAACATTATTAACAGTGAAACTCGTAGTTCCGAAAACTTTACTAATGAATACCAGAGACATTTTTTAGATGATGAAATGATCAGCTCTTCTGAAGATCAATTAAGATTTACCAAAGAGATAATGCCTTCTATTACCGTTAAAGATTTAAATGATTATTTTAAAAATTATATCAAAGCTAAAAATCAAATTATTCAAATTAATGCGCCAAGTTATATTAAAAACCTGCCTAATGAAGCTGAGATAAAAGAACTTTATGCAGAAGTAGAAAATAAAGAAATCGAGCCTTATGAATTTGCATTAAAAGAAGTTGAGTTAATTAAGGAAGATCTAGTTGGATCTAAGATTGTTAAGAGAACAAAGTATCCTAATACAGGAGTTATCAAATTAACCTTAGCTAATGGTCCTGAGGTTTATTTAAAGAAAACAGATTTTAAAAAAGACCAAATTAGAATTAGAGGTTACAGTTCTGGCGGGTCCTCACAAGCAAGTGATGATATCTATCCCTCTGCAAAATATACCAGTGGTATCTTATCTATGGCAGACATTGGTGAATTAACTGTTACAGAAAAACAAAATTTATATCCTAAAAACTTTGTAGACTTATTTACTTTTATCGATGGTCAACAAGAGGGGATTAAGGGGTATTCAACCAATGAATACTTAGAAACAATGTTTCAGTTTTTATACGTAAACTTCACAGATTTAAGAGTTAATCAAACTCATGTAGATATCTTTAAAGAAGATAAAATTAGCCAATATAATATTAAAAAAGAAACCCCTACCCATGCTTCTAATCTAGAATATACGGCAAAGCTTTATCAAAACCACCCCCGAGCAAAGTACCCAACAGAAGAGTTTTATAATCAAATAAATCTTAAAGATGTTCAGGATTTTTATATTGATCGATTTAAAGATGGGGGCAATTTCAATTTTGTAATCGTTGGAGATTTTGAATTTGCTGAAATTGAGAGGTTAATTGAAAAATATATAGGCAGCCTACCAAAGGTAGATAGAAAAGATGGTTATATTGATCGTGGTATTAGAATAAATTTAGGTTCTGAAGAGATTAAGTATGAACAAGAGGATCCCAAAAAGGCTTATATAAATAGATTATATCACAAGAAATTTAACAACACGATTAAGGAAAAATATAAAACTAATTTATTACACTCAATTGTTGATAAAATATTTTTTGATCAAATAAGAGAAAAAGATAATTTAGTTTATTCAATATCAGCCAATTATTACGACAGCGTATATAAACCAATAGAACTAATAAGTTATTATATAAGCTATGGAGCTGATCCTAAAAACATTGAAGAAATTAATAAAAAGATAAATGTTATTTTAAATGAAGTTAAAAAAGGTAACTTTGACTTGAAATTATTTGAAGATAAAAAATTAACTTTAATTAACGATTATAAGACTAGCTTAGAATCTAATTCTACTTGGTTAAATGCTATTCATACTGCAGATAAAAATAATCTTTATTTAGAAAGGTTAATGAACATAGAAACTATCATTAAAAGCATTAGTAAAAGAGAGATAGCTCAACTTGCAAACAAGCATTTTGATGGAATATATTTTAGCGATATTCAGTTAATTGCTGAGTAATTATTCAACATTAGAAAGATGACTTCGTTTTAGAGGTGGGATAGGGAATATTATTAAAAATAGAGACGGTACATGAAGTTAACTGAGACTACTGTTAAGACAATAACTAGTAAGTAGAGAGATATATAATCTTTTGGTGTTAACATGGCTTATAAATACTCTTATTGTTAGCTACTAGCTAGCTTCTTTATTTCTTATTTTTCACAAGCAAGTGTTGCAAATTCAGTTAGCTGTTGAATTTCATCAGGCTCTTTACTGAAGACTTCATCGATCTCTTCATCACTAAATTTCTCACTTAATTTATCAATTGTGCACTGGCAATATATTTTAGCGCCATCTGTACCAAGGTATTGCTTAGAGTTAGTGTAACAACCAATATATAATTCCTTCTCATATTCTGGGCTTAGAGCATGACTTTTAGAGGCAAATAGCAGGATAAAGATTAGTAAGTATTTATATCTTTTGATCATATTCGCCAACTTTGCCAGTTTTTTGTAAAAGATCATCAATGAAATCAAAGATCTTCTTTTTTCTTTCATCTGATGTTGGGCTTTCAGTAACGATTACTAAAGATGGCTTATTTGATGAGGCTCTAATTAATCCCCATGAGCCATCTTTAAAAGAAAATCTGATACCATTAACTGTTAAGACTTCACTAATTTCTTGGTCATCAATTTTAGTTTTATTATCTTTAATAGTGTTCACTTGTTTAACTAATTCTTCAACTACTTGATATTTCTCTTCATCTTTACAATATGGAGCCATCGTTGGTGTTTGAAAAGTATTAGGGAGTTCTTTTATAATCTCATGCATAGATTTGTTTTCATTATTAAGTAAATGACACACATGAATTGCTGAATTAATTCCATCATCATAACCAAAACCTAAAGGTTGATTAAAGAAAAAGTGTCCACTTTTCTCAAATCCAGCTAAAGCTTTTTCAGTATTAACTTTTCTTTTAATGTGTGAGTGACCCGTTTTCCAATAAATGGTTTCACAGTCATTCTCAGTTAAAACCTTATCAGTTGCGTACAAGCCAGTTGATTTTACATCAACAATAAACTTAGAGCCTTTATGCGTTTTGGATAAATTTCTAGCGATCAATAAGCCAATTTTATCTGAAAATATTTCATTACCTGTATTATCAATTACACCAACTCTATCGCCATCACCATCAAAACCAAAACCAATATCAGCGTTATTATCTTTTACAGCTTTTGCAATTGCATGTAACATCTCTAAATCTTCAGGATTTGGATTATATTTTGGAAAAGTCCAATCAAGATTGCAATCTAATTCTATTACTTCACAACCAATACCTCTTAAAATTTCAGGGGCAAATATTCCAGCTGTACCATTACCACAAGCAACAACTGCTTTAATTTTCTTTTTGATTTTATTTTTATTTATTAAATCATCTTTATAAATTTGCTGAAAACCTTTTATTTGTTTTTCACTACCTTCACCTTTTATGAAATTTTCATTTAAAGTGATCTCTTTTAATTCTTTCATTTCTTCTGGTGCATGGGTTAAACCTTTTTTGATACCCATTTTAACTCCAGTCCAACCATTTTCATTATGACTTGCAGTAACCATTGCAACAGCATCAGCATCTAAATTAAATTGTGCAAAATAAACAGTAGGGGATAATGACAAACCTATGTCTTCAATATTACATCCCGTTGAAAGTAGTCCTTTTTTAAGAGCCGTTTTAATTTCCTCACTGTAAGATCTATAATCATGACCAACAATTACTCTTGGATTCGTTTTTTTTGTATGTTTTATAATTTGAGTGCCTAAACCTTTGCCGAGATTCTCAATACCGATTCTGTTTATGTCCTTTCCATACAACCATCTCGCGTCATACTCTCTGAAGCCATATGGGTCGATTTTTAAATTTGTTGTCATTGCTTATCTTTCTTACATTCATTTTATTTTTTTATTGATATTTCTTTTCTATGTTCTATAAACGTTCTGTTGAATAATTATTTATATGGTATATCAATGCTTTCAGCATACAACATGTAGTTGTTTTGTAAAAAAAAACTTATAAAATATTAAAATATGAACAAAATACTATCACAGGCACTCAAGAAAGCTGTCTCCGAGTATAGCCCTGATACTAGAGAATTAACAAAAGAAAAAAGACCTGATTTATTCTCATTAAGCAATGACACTGAACTTTTTCAAAATGAAAAAGGAATAATCATTAAGATCGACCGATCTAGAGATGCAAATTTAACTGATTTTGGTAGAGCAACTTTAACAGATAGATATTTGGGTCCAAACGAATCTTATCAAGATTTATTTGCCCGTGTTGCAAGTGCATACGCTGATGACAATTTACACGCACAAAGAATTTATAATTATATTAGTAATTTATGGTTCATGCCAGCGACTCCAGTTTTATCAAATGGTGGAACTAAAAGAGGTTTACCAATTTCATGTTTTTTAAATGAAGCATCAGATAGTTTAAATGGAATACTTGATTTATGGAGTGAGAACGTTTGGTTAGCAGCTAAAGGTGGTGGGATTGGAAGTTACTGGGGTAACTTAAGATCTATTGGAGAAAAAATTGGTAAAGTTGGAAAGACATCAGGAATAATTCCATTTATTAAAGTAATGGATTCTTTAACAATGGCAATTAGTCAAGGTTCATTAAGAAGAGGATCGGCCGCTTGTTACCTTCCAATTGATCATCCTGAAATTGAAGAGTTTATTGAAATGAGAAGACCAACAGGTGGTGACCCAAATAGAAAAGCATTAAATTTACATCATGGAGTTTTATTATCAGATGCATTTATGAGAGCTGTTGAAAATGATGAACAGTGGGCATTAAAAAGTCCAGCTGATGGATCTATTCAATCAACAATGGCAGCTAGAAATTTATGGATTAGATTACTGACTGCAAGAATTGAAACAGGTGAACCTTATATTATCTATATTGATACAGTTAATAGACAAATTCCACAGCATCACAAGTTAGCTGGTCTTACGGTTAAAACTTCTAACCTATGCAGTGAAATAACACTTCCAACTGGAATAGATAAAGATGGAAGAGACAGAACAGCGGTATGCTGTTTATCATCGCTTAATTTAGAAAAATATGATGAGTGGAAAGATGATAAAGATATGCTTAATGATGTCATGAGATTTTTAGATAATGTTCTTTCTGATTTCATTAATAAAGCACCAGAACAGTTTTCTGACGCAACGTACGCGGCAGAAAGAGAAAGAAGTGTTGGACTTGGAGTAATGGGTTTTCACTCTTATCTACAAAAAAATAACATTCCTCTTGAGTCTGTAATGAGCAAGGTTTGGAATAAAAAAATATTCAAAAATATTCAAGAAGGCGTCGATCAAGCATCAAAAGATTTAGCTGATGAAAGAGGTGCTTGTCCAGATGCTGCAGATTATGGATTTAATGAAAGATTTTCTAATAAGACTGCAATTGCACCGACAGCTTCTATATCTGTAATTTGCGGTGGAGCCTCTCCAGGAGTAGAGCCTGTTGCTGCGAATAGCTATACACACAAAACTTTATCAGGATCTTTTAATGTTAGAAATAGATATTTGGTCAAAGTTTTAGAAAAATATGGAAAAAATACAGATGATATTTGGTCTGGTATCACCAACAATCAAGGATCTGTATCACACCTAGATTTCTTATCAGATATTGAAAAAGATGTATTTAAGACTGCTTTTGAATTAGACCAAAAATGGATAATTGAATTAAGTGGAGACAGAACTCCGTTTATTTCTCAGGCCCAGTCAGTTAACTTATTTTTACCTGCAGATATCCACAAAAGAGAACTACATAAAATTCATTTTGATGCTTGGAAAAAAGGTTTAAAAAGCCTTTATTACTGTAGATCTAAATCAATTCAACGTGCAGAAAATATTAGTGATGCTACAAAAACTGATGTCACTGCTAACGTTTATAAAAAAAAAACAACTGAACAACCAGAGTATGAGGAGTGCCTATCATGTCAGTAGAAAAAATGAAGTCTGAAATTATTCAGTCTGAAACAAAAGAAATTGCTCAACCACAAAAAATGGGATTATTAGTTGAAAACCCAGTTTACAAACCGTTTAGATATCCATGGTGTTATGATGCTTGGCTAACTCAACAAAGAATTCATTGGTTACCAGAAGAAGTACCATTAGGAGATGATGTTAGAGATTGGCAAAAAAGTCTAACCGTGTCAGAGAAAAACTTATTAACTCAAATTTTTAGATTTTTTACACAAGCTGATGTTGAGGTACAAAATTGCTATTTAAGACATTATACAACTGTATTCAAACCAACAGAAGTATTGATGATGATGACTGCTTTCGCTTCAATGGAAACAGTTCACATTGCTGCATACTCTCATTTACTTGATACTATTGGAATGCCTGAATCAGAATATTCTGCTTTCATGAAATATAAAGAGATGAAAGATAAATACGACTACATGCAAAATTTTGATATGAGTTCAAAAAAAGATATTGCATTAACAGTAGCTGTATTTAGTGCATTCACTGAAGGCTTACAATTGTTTGCAAGTTTTGCAATCTTACTCAACTTTCCAAGGCACAATAAGATGAAAGGCATGGGTCAGATTGTTACTTGGTCAGTAAGAGATGAAACTCTTCATTGTAATTCTATGATTAGATTGTTTAAAGAGTTCATTCATGAAAACCCAGAAATCTGGACACCTGAATTTAAGAAAGAACTTTATCAAGCTTGTAGAACAATTATAGAGCATGAAGATGCTTTTATTGATCTAGCTTTCCAAATGGGTCCTATGGAAGGTCTAACTGGAAAAGAAGTTAAAGATTATATTAGATTTATTGCCAACAGAAGACTTACGCAACTTGGTCTAGAGGCAATTTATGATATCGATAAAAATCCTTTAACTTGGCTTGATGATATGCTGAACGGTGTTGAACATATGAACTTCTTTGAAGGACGTTCAACTGAATATTCTAAAGCATCTACTCAAGGTTCATGGACAGAAGCATTTAGTTAATTTTATCTTAAGCCCATATGTGCAGAAAATAAGAGACACTATGAGTGAAATAAGTAATTTTTTTTCTAAAAGACGATCTGTTATGGCCAGGAAAATGTCATCAGAACCAATTGACAAGAATGATCTAAATGTGATTATAGAGGCAGGTTTAAGAGTTCCGGATCATGGAGCTCTAAGTCCTTGGAAGTTAGTAATATTGCAGGGTGATGCATTAATAAATTGTGATAATGATATTATATTATCAGAATTTATTAGGCTTAACCCAAATACAGATAAAAAATTTCAAGAGAAAGAGTCAAAAAGACTACAGAGAGCAGGTGCTGTAATAGCTGTTCTTTCAACACCATCGGAGCACCCAAGTATCCCTCAATGGGAAATGCAACTATCATCTGGAGCTGTTTGTATGAATCTGCTAGCTTGTGCACAATCTATGAATTATGCAGTTCAATGGCTAACTGAGTGGTATGCATATAATGATAAAATGTTGAATCACTTAGGAGGGAAAAAAGGAATAGATCAAATATCTGGTTTTATTTATATAGGTCACAAGATAGAGGAGCCTATTGAGAGAAAAAGACCAGATCCATTTGAAGTAGTCACTTTTTTATAACAAATAATTTTGGATTGGTTGTAAATTTTTATTAATCATCGTATGAAATATAAAAAATATTTTAGAAAAACTAGCCTTAAACAAGGGGGTATTGGAGAGCATTTTCTTAATGAAATAGCCTCTAAGAAGCCAAAAAATTTCCTAGAGATAGGTGTTTTTCATGGTGTTACCGCAAGAAACGTTTGTGAACTATTACACAGTATCCACGGAAGCGATTTTAAATATGTTGGGTTAGACATTTTTGGTGAAAGTGCCGAAAATGCTAATGAGGTTATTCCAAGCACTAAGTTTAACAATCCATTAAAAAGAATCTATTTTGAATATATTTTAAAACAAGACCCATACTCAGTTGATGCAGTAACCTATCTTTTAAAAAAATTTGAAAAAAACACTCATCTAATTAAAGGGAATTCCAATCTGCTATTAAAAAAAATAGACATGTCTCAAATTGATTATGTTTTTTTAGATGGAGGACATGCTTATGAGACAGTTAAAAATGATCTTCAATATTCTAAACCAGTTCTAGATAATAATGGAACTATTCTTTGTGATGATTACAACTTAGGTCAAGCACCAGGTGTAAAACAAGCTATTGATAAGTTTGTTGCAGAGAACAATCTCAAATCAGAAATTATTTTTGAAAGATTTGCAAAAATAGAAAAAAACTAATTATCTTTGATTTAACTGTATAACTTTTCTGTGCTTACTACCTTTATAGCTAGCAAGAGGTCTAATTAATTTATTAGCAGCATGTTGCTCCATAATATGAGCTGACCAACCCGTAATTCTTGAAATTACAAATATAGGTGTAAAGAAATCAGTATTAAAACCCATTAAGTGATAAGTTGGACCTGTTGGGTAATCAACATTAGGATAAATATTTTTCTCTTTAATCATTACCTTTTCAACAATGTCGTAAATTTTTTCAAATGTTTTATCTTTTTTAATGATGGCTACTCTTTTAAAATATTCTCTCATTGTTGGAACTCTTGAATCTCCACTTTTATAAACTCTATGACCAAATCCCATAATAACATCTTTGTTTTTTAGAGCTTTAGTAATCCATTTTAAAGCGTTCTCAGGTTTTTTAATTTTCTTCATCATGTGCATTACTTCTTCATTAGCACCACCATGAAGAGGACCTTTAAGACTTGCTATAGCACCTGTTATTGCTCCATGAATATCAGATAAGCTACTTGTAATAGTTCGAGCTGTAAAAGTTGACACATTAAAACTATGTTCTGCATATAAAATTAATGAGACATCAAAAGCTTTGACAATTTCTTTATTAGGAACTTTACTAAAACACATATGGAAAAAATTTTCAGAAAAACTAAATTTTTTCTTTGGTGCTATGATTTTTTTCCCTTTTCGAAGTCTATAAAAAGCAGCTAATGCTGTAGGTGTTTTTGCAAAAATTCTAATTGCTTTTCTTAAATTTGCTTTTGGAGAGTTGTCTTTAGTTTCTTTGTCCTCAAGACCCATAACGCTGACAGCAGTTCTTGCAACGTCCATTGGATGAGAATTTTTAGGTATTTTTTTTAAAATATCTATTAAATTTTTTGATAAAGTTATTTCTTTAGATAATTCTTTCTTAAATTCTTTTAGTTGTTTTTTGTTGGGTAATTCTTTATTTAAAATTAAGTATGCAACCTCTTCAAAATCACATCTTGCACATAAATCTTGAGCTGCATAACCTCTATAAGTTAGAGAGTTAATTTCTGGCATAACTTTTGAAATTTCAGTTTCATCGACAATTATACCTAGTAAACCTTTTTTAATATCATCACTCATTATTCATGCCCTTCCGTACTAAAGTTATAAATTTTTTCATCTAATGAATTATACTTCTCATACTCAACTAATTCGTAAAGTCTTTTTCTAGTTTGCATTTTATCAATAATATTGTTCTGGTGTCCATCCACAAAGATGTCTCTAAGGCCATCTTCTACATTTTTCATGGCTAATCTTTGTGTAGTTACTGGATAAATTACAATATTATATCCAAAATTTTCTAATTCTTTGTAATTGAATAACTTAGATTTTCCAAATTCGGTCATATTAGCAAGCAAGTAACATGATAGTTCTTTTCTAACTTTTTCAAAATCTTTTTCATCATGTAAAGCTTCAGGGAAGATAATTTCAGCTCCAGCATCAATATAAGCCTTACATCTATCAATCATTTTATCTATTCCTTCAACCCCTTTAGCATCAGATCTTGCTATAATTTTAAAATTTTCATCTTGTTTAGCAGCAACACATTCTTTAATTTTCATAACCATTGCTTCAGTTGAAATTAATTCTTTGTTATCTAGGTGCCCACATCTTTTACGTTCTACTTGGTCTTCTAAGTGTACAGCTGCCACCCCAAACTCTTCAAAAGTTTTAATAGTCTCTTCACAAGACTTAAAACCTGTATCAATATCAACAATTGTAGGTAAACTTGTAACTCTTGATATTAAATAAGATCTAGTGCTGACATCTTGAAGTGTAGTCAAACCTATATCTGGAAATCCTAAATCATTAGCCATAACTCCACCAGATACATAAACAGCGTCATAACCAATTTCTTCAATTAGTTTTGCTGTTAGTGGATTATAAGCACCAGGAACTCTTAAAATTTTGTTTGATTTTAATTTACTGACAAAGTCAGCTCTTTTTTGACTAGGTTCCTTATCTACAAAATGCACTAAAAAATTCCTTGTTTTGTATTTTTCTTTATCTGACTTCTTTTAACCTGAATATTCAATTTATTTAATTCTCCAGCTTTCAAGTTTTTAATATTTTGTACAACTTTTAAGAAACGAGCACTTTCTTTTTTATCTAAGATGCCATCAGTTAAGGTTAAAAACTTATTTATATAATTCTCTCTTTTAAATGGACGTGCTCCATAAGGGTGTGCATCTGCTCTATCTAATTGTTCTGTAATTTTGTTGCCATTGTTTAAAGTAACCACAACTTTTGCACCAAATGATTTATTCTTTGGATTTGGGTCATGATATTTTTTAGTCCATTTTTTATCTTCAAAAGTGGTAATGGATTTCCAAATTTTTATAGTACTTTTTTTATTAGCTCTTTGTTTGCTATATGAATTAACATGGTGCCAATCAGCATCCTCAAGTGCTACTGCAAAAATATACATGATAGAGTGATCTAAAGTTTCTCTACTTGCATTTGGATCCATTTTTTGTGGATCATTTGCACCAGTTCCTATTACGTAATGAGTATGATGACTTGTATAAATATCAATTTTCTTAATTTGATTTAAATTTGGAATTTTTTTATTAAGTTTTTTAGCAATATCTATCAATGCTTGAGACTGGTATTCAGCTGAATATTCTTTTGTATAAGTTTCCAGTATAGCTTTCTTAGATTCTTTTTTCTTTGGAAGTGGCACATTATATAAAGCTTTCTTACCATCTAATATTCTAGCTATAACACTATCTTCTCCTTCATAAATTGGACTTGGGGCGCCTTCACCACGCATTGCTCTATCAACTGCTTCGATTGCAAGTTTACCAGCATGAGCAGGGGCGTAAGCTTTCCAGCTAGAGATTTCACCTTTTCTAGATTGTCTCGTGGAAACTGTTGTATGTAATGCTTGCTGTACAGCTTGATAAATTGTTTCAGTATTTAACTTTAACATTGTTCCTAAACCCGCTGCAACACTTGGTCCTAAATGTGCAATGTGATCAATCTTATGTTTATGTAAACATATTCCTTTAACTAAATTAACCTGAACTTCATAACCTGTAATAATTCCTCTTAATAAATCTAGCCCACTTTTTTTAGTTTGTTGAGCAACACTTAAAATAGGTGGAATATTATCTCCTGGATGACTGTAGTCTTCTGCTAGAAAAGTATCATGAAAATCAAGCTCTCTGACAGCTGTTCCATTTGACCAAGCAGCCCACTCACAATCAAATTTTAATTTTGAGTCAATACCAAATAAATTTGCACCATTTTTTCTAGGATGCTTTAGAGCCATTTCTCTTGAAGAGATAACAGCTTTTCTATTTAAAGAAGCAATAGCAACTGAAGCATTATCAATTATTCTATTAATAACCATTTCGATAGCTGCTTTATCTAGCTTCGCATTATCAGAGGCTATTTCAGCAATTTTCCATGCTAATTGATTTTTTTTATGTAAATGAATTTTTGATGGGTAAACTTTAACTTTATGCGAAATCATTAGGTCTCCTTAATTATGAAGCCTTATTAATAGTAAGAAAAAAAATTAAATCAATCTTTTAAGTAAGTTGAAACTATTTTTTCAACACCAATAAAGTCTTTTATTAAATGATTATGGTAAATTTCATTAGAATTTTTTTCTGTATAGCCATTTTCTAATAAAATTACTGGAATCGAAGCAGCCTTTGCAGCATTTGCATCAGTTTCACTATCACCAAACATTAGAGATTTTTTTACATCACCACCGATGATTTCAATTATACTTGTTATGTGTCTCGGATCGGGTTTGCAATAATCAAAAGTATCTGATCCAGCAACGTACTCAAAGTAATCATAAATTCCAATTTTTCTTAAAAGGTCGATCGCTAAGTGTTCTTGTTTGTTAGTACAAACTGCCATTGAAATTTCTTTTTCTTTACACCACTTTAAAAAATCTTTTACACCATTGATAAGTGTGCTTTCTTTAATAATATTTTTTCCATAAAAATTAACAAAATCCTTAACCATTTCAGCTTTAATTTTTTGGTCATCAATTTTACCAAACTCCTTTTTAGCTTGTCCCCATATAGATCTACCAATCATTGCTCCAGCTCCTTGGCCTACTAGATTTCTAATATCTGCAGTAGACTTTGTTGGATAGCCATATTTTTTCATTACATGATTATGAGCATTCATTAAATCAGGTGCGGTATCGACCAATGTTCCATCTAGGTCAAATAAAATTGAGTAATTTTGAGTCATTAATAAAGTATTTTTAAGAAATAAATTGTGAATTAAGATACCTATACACTTAATATAAAATATTTCCAGATGAAACAAATAAATTCTAATATTGATCAAGAAAAACTTCGTAAATTTTTTATCAAGTCTGGTGTAAAGATGATTGGACCAGAAACTATATTTTTTTCAAAAGATACGAAGATTGGAAAAAATGTTACTATTAATCCATATGTTGTCATTGGGAAAAAAGTTAAAATTGGCAATAATGTAACCATCAATTCATTTTCGCATTTAGAAGATTGTAAAATAAAAAATAAAGTTGAAGTTGGACCTTATGCAAGATTAAGACCAGGTACCACTCTTGAAGAAGGATCAAAAATTGGAAATTTTGTAGAAGTTAAGAAAAGTACAGTTGGAAAAAAATCAAAAATTAATCATTTATCCTACATTGGTGATAGTGAAATAGGTAAAGGTGTAAATGTAGGAGCGGGCACAATTACCTGTAATTATGATGGTGTTAAAAAAAGTAAAACAAAAATTAAAGACAATGTATTTATAGGTTCCAATTCTTCATTAGTTGCACCTATCACTCTTGAAAAAAATAGTATTATTGGAGCAGGCTCTGTAATTACAAAAAAAGTTAAAAAAAATTCATTAGCTTTAACTAGAAACTCTCAAACAGAAGTTAAAAACTATAAAAGAAAAATAAAATAATATGTGTGGGATTATAGGAATAGCCAGTAATAAACCGGTATCATCTGCAATTATCAACTCTCTTAGAAAGTTAGAGTATAGGGGTTACGACTCTTCAGGTATTGCAACTTTATCTGATGGTATTCTAAATGAAGCAAAATCAGAGGGCAGAGTTGATATTTTAGAAAAAAATCTTGCAGTTAAAAACATGTCAGGTCCAATTGGAATTGGACATGTTAGATGGGCAACACATGGAATTCCAAACACTATTAATGCACATCCTCATTCATCAGAAAGTGTATCTGTAGTACATAATGGTATTATTGAAAATTCTACTATTTTAAAAAAACATTTAATTAACAAAGGCCATGTATTTAAATCTCAGACAGATACAGAGGTAATTGTTCATTTAATAACAGAATACTTAAAAGAACTTAATTTCAAAGATGCAATTATTAATACTCTAAAACAGCTTCATGGAAGTTTTGCTTTAGGTGTAATTTTTAAAGATCAGCCTGATCTTATAGTGGGTGCAAGAAGAGGGTCACCACTTGCAGTCGGTTACGGTCCTAACGAAAATTATCTAGGATCAGATTCTTATGCTTTAAAATCTATGACTAATAAAATTTCGTATTTGGATGATGGAGAATTTTGCATCATAAAAAAAGACCAAGTTGAGTTTTTCGATGAAGAAGGCATAAAAGTTAATAAAAAAGTTCTAGAATTATCTTCAAAAGAGCAGGAGTATGGCAAAGGTGATTTTAAACACTTTATGGCTAAAGAAATTGAGGAACAGCCAACAACATTAAAGAACTGTATAAATGAGTATGTTGATAAAATTAACAACGACATCAATATCTATAATTTTCCATGGGATATAAAAGAAATTTCTTCAGTTACTTTAATTGGCTGTGGAACAGCTTATCATTCTTGTTTAATGGCAAAATATTGGTTTGAAGAAAATACTTCACTTGATGTAACAATTGATGTTGCATCTGAGTTCAGATATCGAAAAAATAGATTTAAAAATGATAATTTATACATTTTTGTTTCTCAGTCTGGTGAAACAGCAGACACATATGCTGCATTGGATTTATGTAATAAAAATAATATGAAAACTTGTAGTGTTGTTAATGTTATAGAAAGTTCGATTGCAAGAGACTCTAAATTTGTTTTACCAATACATTGTGGACCAGAAATTGGTGTAGCTTCTACAAAAGCTTTTATGGGTCAAATGCTGGTTCTTTACATCCTAGTATTAAAATTAGGAATTTTGAGAAATGATTTAGATAAAGATTTATATTTGAACAAAATTAAGGACTTAAAAACATTACCTAAGTTAGTTGAAAAAACTTTGCTTACAGAGAGTAAAATCCGAACAGTCTCTAGTTCATTTACTGATGCAAAAGGTTCGATGTTTTTAGGTAGAGGTTTTTCTTATCCAATTGCATTAGAAGGGGCGTTAAAATTAAAAGAATTAGCATATGTGCATGCCGAAGGGTATCCTGCAGGTGAGATGAAACATGGTCCATTAGCTTTAATTGAAGATGGAATGCCAGTAGTTGTTTTAGCTCCAAGAGATAATTATTATAAAAAAACAATCTCGAATATGCAGGAAGTAATAGCAAGAGGTGCCAAAGTTTTATTAATAACCAATAAGAGTAAAGATGAAGTTTTTTCAGAAAATATTTGGGAAACAATACTAGTTGAAAGTGCTAATGATGACTTGTTACCTTTTTTATTAACCGTTCCATTACAAAAATTAGCTTATTATTCAGCTCTTAAAAAAGGTTATGACATTGATAAACCTAGAAATTTAGCAAAATCAGTCACAGTTGAATAATAATTAAACTCTGTTACAACACCTCTAGGTTGAATATGAAAAATTGGAAAATAAATAGCTGGAGAAATTATCCTGTAAAACACATTCCTGAATATCCTAATCAAAAAGATTTAGATGGTGTTTTAAGTAAAATTAAAGATTTTCCCCCATTAGTTTTTGCTGGTGAGACAAGACACTTAAAAGAACAGCTTGCTGATGTTGTTGATGGAAAAGCTTTTCTATTACAAGGTGGAGATTGTGCGGAAAGTTTTGCAGAATTTCATCCTGACAATATTAGAGATACGTTTAAGTTAATACTTCAAATGTCGCTTGTGCTCACTTATTCTGCATCATTACCAGTTATTAAACTTGGAAGAATTGCTGGCCAATTTTCAAAACCAAGAAGTTCTCCTGTTGAAAATATTGATGGCGTTGAACTACCTAGCTACCTTGGAGATAATATTAATGGAATGGAATTCAGTGAAAAGTCAAGAGTTCCAGACCCTAAGAGACTTTTCAAAGCTTATTCTCAGTCTGCATCTACACTTAATCTTATAAGAGCCTTCTCTCATGGAGGTTTTGCTGATCTTAAGAAAGTACATACTTGGAACTTGGGTTTTATTAAAAATTCTCCTGCTGCTAAAAAATTTAAAGATTTAGAAGATAGAATTTCAGATGCACTAGCATTTATGGATGCATGTGGAATTAATTCAGATTTTAACAGAAGATTAAAAACAGTAAACTTTTGGACTTCACATGAAGCTTTATTACTTCCATTTGAGCAAGCCATGACAAGAGTAGATTCTACTACAGGTGAATATCATGATACTTCAGCGCACTTTGTTTGGATAGGAGATAGAACAAGACAACTAGATGGCGGACATGTTGAGTTTTGTAGAGGAATTGAAAACCCAATTGGAATTAAATGTGGACCAACATTAAAAGCTGAAGACTTGATAAATCTTTGTAATAAAATTAATCCAAAAAATGAAAAAGGTAAAATAACTTTAATTTCTAGATTTGGTCACGAGAATGTTTCTAAATTTTTACCAAAATTAATTAGAGCAATTAAAAAAGAAGGTTTAAATGTAGTATGGTCATGTGACCCTTGTCATGGAAATACAATTAAAGCTACAACTGGATTTAAAACAAGACCTTTTAATAGTGTTGTAAAAGAAGTAAAAAATGTTTTTGAATGTCACCAAAGTGAAGGAAGTTATGCAGGTGGATTGCACATTGAAATGACGGGTCAAGACGTTACAGAATGTACAGGTGGTGCTCAGAAAATATCTGATCAAGATTTATCTAGCCGTTACCACACTCATTGTGATCCAAGACTTAACGCTAATCAAGCATTGGAGTTAGCTTTTTTAATTTCTGATGAGATTAAAAAAAATGCTGCTTATTCTAAAAAAAATATTAAAGTGGCATCTTAAAGCATTGTATTAAACACAATTTTGTTTAAATTTTAGATAATGAAACCATTAGAAAAAGCACAATTTATAAGCAATTGGATCAAGGATTATGTTGAAAAGATGCCAAGCAAGGCTCAATCTTTAATCATTGGAATTTCTGGAGGAATAGACTCTTCCGTATCAAGCACATTGAGTGCAATGACGGGTATAAAAACAATTGTTTTATCAATGCCTATTAAACAAAAATCATCACAACATGACTTAAGCTTAAAGCATCAAGAATGGCTTGTTAAAAATTTTGATAATATTGAAGTTCACACGCTAAATTTAGATGAATTATTTGAAACATTTGAAAGCACCTTATCTAATTTTAATAGTGAACTTGGGATGGCAAATTCTAGAGCAAGAATTAGAATGACTACTCTTTATCAGGTAGCTGCTGCAAAAAAAGGTATTGTAGTTGGTACTGGTAATAAAGTTGAAGATTTTGGAGTAGGATTTTACACAAAATATGGAGATGGTGGAGTAGACATTTCTCCCATTGCAGATTGCAATAAGTCAGAAGTATGGGAAATAGGTAAATCCATCAATATTCTCCAAGAAATAATTGAAGCAGCTCCAACAGACGGATTGTGGGATGATGGTAGAACTGACGAAGGTCAGTTAGGT
>CAJQRT010000012.1 GCA_905612335.1 uncultured Candidatus Pelagibacter sp. | reverse complement strand
ATGTGTTTATTGAAATTAGATTTTCTTTAAACTTTTTAATAATGCTTTTTGCTTTATCATCAATCAATTCTAAATCTTTATCTTCAAACTTTACATCATCAAAAATTATATATTTAGCGTTATTAAATATATCCTCCAATGTCTTTGCTTTATTCTTAAGAAATGTTAAAGAAGGTTTAATCTTAGCTTCTTTTTCTGGTTTAATTTTTTCCTTATAAATTCCACAATATTTGACAAGATGATCGTAAAGTTCATTTTCATCAATAGTTTTAATATAATGTTCATTCATTGATAATATTCTACTCATATCTAGTTTTGATGGAGATTTACCAATCCCTTCTAAATTAAAGTACTGAATGCTTTCCTCTAGTGTAAATATTTCTTTATCTTGATAAGACCAGCCCAATCTTAATAAGTAATTTCTTAAAGCATCGGGCATTATTCCTATCTTAGAATAATCATCTAATGTTGATGCATTATCTCTTTTTGATAGTTTCTTCCCTTCAATAGTGTGTATCAATGGAATGTGAGCAAATAAAGGAACCTCCCATTTCATAGCTAAATAGATTTGCATCTGTTTGAATGTATTGATTTTATGATCGTCACCTCTAATTATATGTGTCATGTTCATTTGATGATCATCTACAGTTGCTGAAAGATTGTATGTTGGTGTTCCATCGTTTCTTAGAATTATAAAATCTTCTATTGTAGTATTTTCTATTTCAACATCTCCTTGCACTAAATCTTTGAGTATTGAGGAGCCTTCAATTTTACTTTTAAATCTTACAACTGGCTGAACATCTTTTGGAGCCTCGCTTTCACTCAATTCTCTACATTTTCTATTGTATGTGTAAGGAAGTTTTTTTTGTCTAGCTCTTTTCTTTTGATCTTCTATTTCATCAGTAGAACAATAGCATTTATAAGCATGACTATTTTTAAGTAGATCATTTGCAACAGCTATATGATCGTTAATTTTTTTTGATTGAATATATAGTTCACCATCATGTTCTATACCAATCCATTTTAATGATTTTATAATTTGATCCTTATGCTCATCTTTAGATCTTTCCTTATCAGTGTCCTCAATTCTTAAATGAAAAGTTCCCTTTTTATTTTTTGAAAATAACCAGCAAAATAGAGCAGTTCTTACACCACCAATATGAAGGGCACCAGTAGGTGAGGGAGCAAATCTTGTTGCAACAATGGACATGTGTGATTTTTAGACTATTTTCTTAAAAGTTTCTATATAAAGATACTAGAACACCTTGAACTTTTACTCTATCAGGGCCAAATATTTTAGTTTCGTAGTTTCTATTAGCACTTTCGAGGGCAACTGTTTTGCCTTTTCTTCTAATTCTTTTTAACATAGCTTCATGCTCATCTATTAAAGCCACAACAATTTTACCATTGTCAGCAGTGTCAGATCTTCTAATAATAACTGTATCACCTTCATTGATACCAGCTTCAATCATTGAATCACCCTGAACTTTAAGTCCAAAATACTGGCCATTTTTTTCAAGGTTACTTGGAAGAGGTATTCTGGAAACTTCATTTTGTATTGCCTCAACAGGAGTACCTGCAGCAATACTTCCTAAAATAGGTATTTCCATTTCATTTATGTTATTACTTTCTGTATCTAAACCACCTTTAATAACACTTGGTGAAAAACTATTATAAATATCGTTAGCAGAAGCTGTTTCTGGAAGTTTTATCACCTCTAAAGCTCTTGCTTTATGAGGAAGTCTTCTAATAAATCCTCTTTCTTCTAAAGCACTTATTAATCTATGAATTCCAGATTTAGACTTTAAGTTTAATGAATCTTTCATTTCCTCATAAGAAGGGGACACGCCAGATGCTCTCAACTTCTTGTTGATGAATAAAAGCAAGTTTTTTTGTTTTTTAGTTAGCATAAGAACAAATAAAGTACAAAATCTGTTCTACAAGTGTTCTTCTATTTTAACAATAGCTAAAAAGTGTTTAAAATTGGAGTTTATTTGACTAAAGAACTGAGAAAATTGAACTATTATTCAAGTTTTTCAAAAGTGATTCACCAATTAAAAAAGTTTTAATATTTATATTTTTAGATATTTCCAAAAGTTCTTCTTTTGTTTTAATTCCACTTTCAGAAATTAATGGTCCAGAGTGATTAATCAAAATATCATGGATATCATAAGTTGTATTTATATCTGTCTTTAATGTTTTAAGATTTCTATTATTAATACCAATTAAAGCATCTTTAAAATTAAGAGCTCTTCTCGCTTCTTCAACTGTGTGTACCTCAACTATTATTGACATATCAAATTTTAGAGCCTCTTCGTACAACTCAAAAGCAAGATCATCAGAAACACCAGCTAGTATAATTAATATAGCATCTGCTCCATAACTCTTTGCAAGAGGTACTTGAAATTTATCTATAAAAAAATCTTTACAGAGAATAGGAAGATTTATTTTTTCTTTAACTTTACTCACATGTATTAAATTTCCTAGAAAGAAATCTTCCTCAGTTAATATCGACAAACATGTTGCTTTATTTTTGTAATAAATC
>CAJQRT010000011.1 GCA_905612335.1 uncultured Candidatus Pelagibacter sp. | reverse complement strand
TCAGCGCACATTAAGCAATTCAAAAAAGATAAACACTCTTCGGTTGGATTGTTAAGAGCAGTAAATAGAAGAAAAAAATTGTTAGAATATTTAAAGAAAAATAAATTCGATTCTTACAAAAATGTATTAACACAATTAAATTTAAGAAAATAGATAGAAGGAAACAGAAAATAGATGTTCAAAGTATATAAGAAGGAAATTGAAGTAGCAGGTAAGAAGATAAGTTTAGAAACAGGTAAAGTAGCAAGACAAGCAGATGGAGCAATCATTGCTTCATGTGGTGAAACAGTTATTTTAGCAACAGTGGTAGGAGCAAAAAAAGTAAATCCAGATATGGATTATTTTCCTCTATCTGTAAATTACCAAGAAAAATATTATGCAGGTGGTAAAATTCCTGGTGGATATTTTAAAAGAGAAGCAAGACCAACTGAAAGTGAACAATTGATCTCAAGATTAATTGATAGACCAATCAGACCTTTGTTTCCAAGTGAATTTAAAAATGAAGTTCAGTTGTTACCAACGGTAATTTCATATGACAAAGATAATCAACCAGATATTTTAGCAATTACAGCTTCTTCAGCAGCGCTAGCTATTTCAGGAATGCCGTTTATGGGCCCTGTGGGTGCTTCAAGAGTTGGTTTAGTTGATGGCAAATACATATTAAACCCATCAAAAGCTGAGCTAGAAAACTCTACTTTAGATTTGGTTGTAGCAGGCACTAAAGATGCTGTGCTTATGGTTGAGTCTGAGACTAAAGGTTTAACAGAAGAAGTAATGCTAGATGCAGTTAAGTTTGGTCACAAAGGCTTTGTTCCAGTAATCGAAATGATCGAGGAACTTGCAAAAGAATGCAGAAAGCCAGAATGGACTGTTGAAAAGAAAGATTTATCTGAAGTTAAGAAAAAACTTGAAGAAAACTTTACAGCAGATTTAACCAAAGCTTTTGCAACAATAGACAAACAAGATAGATCAAATCAAATTTCAGAAATTTCTGATAAAGCAAAACAGCTTTTTGCAGATAATGAAAATTACTCTGATTTTAATGTTAATGATGAATTAAAAAATCTTGAAAAGAAAATCGTTAGAACTGACATTCTTAAAAACAAAAAAAGAATTGATGGTAGAGGTTTAGCTGACGTAAGAGCTATCGAATGTGAAGTTGGTGTTTTACCAAGAACTCATGGATCAGCCCTATTTACTAGAGGTGAAACACAAGCGATTGTTACTACTACTTTAGGTACATCTGATGATGAACAAAGATTGGAAAGTTTAGATGGACAGCATAGAGAAAGATTTATGCTTCATTACAACTTCCCTCCTTTCTCAGTCGGTGAAACTGGAAGAATTGGAACTGGAAGACGTGAAGTTGGCCATGGAAAATTAGCATGGAGAGCAATTAATTCTTCATTACCTACAAAAGAAGAGTTCCCTTACACTTTCAGAATAGTGTCAGATATTACAGAATCTAATGGCTCTTCTTCAATGGCGAGTGTTTGTGGTGCATCTCTTGCGCTAATGGATGCTGGTGTGCCAATTAAAGAACCAGTTGCAGGTATTGCAATGGGATTAATTAAAGAAGGTGATGATTTTAGTGTCTTGTCAGATATTTTAGGTGATGAAGATCATCTTGGAGACATGGACTTTAAAGTTGCTGGAACTAAAGATGGAATTACTTCACTTCAAATGGATATCAAAATTACAGGTATCACATTTGAAATCATGGAGCAGGCTTTAAAACAAGCTAAAGAAGGAAGAGTTCATATCTTAGGTGAAATGAATAAAGTCTTAAGTGAATCAAGAGCTGATGTTGGTGAACACACTCCAAAAATGGAACAAATTACTGTTGATAAAAAAGATATAGCAGCTGTGATTGGAAAAGGTGGAGCAACAATTAGAGAGATTGTTGAAAAGTCAGGTGCAAAAGTTGATGTGAATGATGAAGGTGTGGTAACAGTTTCTGCTCCAGACGAAGAGTCTAGAAACATTGCTATGCAGATTATTAAAGACATCACAGCAAAAGCTGAACTAAATAAAATTTACTCAGGTAAAGTAATGAAAATTATGGAGTTTGGTGCATTTGTAAACTTCTTAGGTAAACAAGATGGTCTTGTTCACATTTCAGAACTTGCTACTAAAAGAGTAGAAAAAGTTACTGACGTTGTCAAAGAAGGTGACGAAGTAAAAGTTAAAGTGATTGGTTTTGATAGAGGTAAAGTTAAACTTTCTATGAAACAAGCTGCTGAATAATTTTTAAATTAAAATTCTAAACCCCTAGAATGAAAGTTCTTGGGGTTTTTTATATATGGCATATATTTGTAAGCTCTATGTAATTTTTTATTTTGTTGGAAAATATTCTACTTCTGAAAAATGATCCGTTAGAAAAATCCAATAAAATTCTAACGTTTCTTTTCCATTATTTTTTAAGGTATGTTCTGCATTTCCAGCTATATAAACTACATCACCTTTTTTAATTGTCTCAAGTTCTCCAGATTTATGTAATATTCCTACACCATTGGTAACTACATATATTTCTGCAGGTGAGTGATAATGAAGTGTTAAATCGCCCCCAGGAGCAATTTCAGCATAACCAAATATAAATTAACAAATTGTTCCTGGCATCATAGCTAAAATTTAACTATATTTTGTGTAATTTAAGTATTATTTTTTAATACCAACTATTATGAAAATTAAAATAAATTATTTAATTGAAAAAATTAAAAATATTCAAAATATCAATATATTAGAGTTAGGAGTTCAAAGTGGATTATCAACAAAATTTTTTATTGAGTTATGTGAAGCTAATAATGGGTCATTGACTTCAGTTGATATTGATGACTGCTCTAATGTTGTAAAAAGTGATAAATGGACTTTTATTCACTCAAGTGATGATAATTTTGAAAAAATAGACAAAATTATTCCCACAGCATTAGATTTAATTTTTATAGATTCTTTACACGAACCCAACCATGTCGAAAAAGTTTTTTATCATTATTATAGTTTTTTAAAAAAAGGAGGAACTTGTGTTATTGATGA
>CAJQRT010000010.1 GCA_905612335.1 uncultured Candidatus Pelagibacter sp. | reverse complement strand
AGAATATTTTTCTGCAACAATTAGTCCAGCAGCAGTATTTAAACAAACGGCTTTAGAAAAATCATTATCTTCACCTTTAAATATATCAACCATTTTATTTGCATTAAATTTAGCATCATCTCCTAACAAATCTTCAAATTTATTTGCATCTATGTTTAATTCCTTGGGATCAATAGTAATTTCTGAAATTTTACCATCCTTTAATTGAACAACATTTGTTTTTGCATATGGTGATATCTCATCTAAACCATCTTCACTATTCACAATCCAAGCAAATTTTATATTTAAGTTTTTTAAAGCTTCAGCAAAAATTTTAAGTAATCTTTTATCATAAACACCAACAACTTGTCGCTCGACAAGGGCGGGACTACTTAAAGGACCTATCATATTGAATATTGTTCTTTTACCTATTTTTTTCCTTGTTGGCCCCACAAACCTCATTGCACTATGATAATTTGGTGCAAACATGAACCCAAAGTTATTTTCCTTAATTTGCTTTTCTATAGCTTTGGGTTCTAAATCAATCTTGATATTTAAAGCTTCCAAAACATCACCAGATCCACATTTAGATGAAACTGCTTTATTTCCATGTTTTGCTACTTTAACTCCCATACTAGCTAATAACAGAGCTGAAGCTGTTGATATGTTGAGTGTATTCATTCCATCACCACCAGTCCCACATGTATCAATACAGTCTTTAACGTTAACCCTTTTAGACTTATCTCTTAAAACGTAAACACCACCAGCTATCTCATCCGAAACCTCACCTTTTGCCGATAGTAGAGTTAAAAAATCAAATATTTCATCATCAGAAACTTTACCTAGCATCAACATTTCAAAAGCATCTTTACTTTCATTAAAGGATAAATTTTTTTTACTCTTTAGCTTTTCAATAAATTTTTTCATTAGTTCTTATAGTTAATAAAATTTTTTAATATTTTTATACCAATAATGGTTTTTATACTTTCAGGGTGAAATTGAACACCATGAACATTATATCTTTTATGTTTTACACCCATTATAAGCCCATCTCTAGTTTGTGCTGTAATCTCAAGCTCTTTAGATAGTGTTTTTTTATCAATAATTAAACTGTGATATCTTGTGGCAACAAATTTGGAAGGGAGGTTTTTTAAAATTCCAGTTCTATATGTCTCAATTATACTAGTTTTTCCATGCATTAATTTTTTAGCTTGAATAATTTTTGAACCAAATACTTTTCCAATAATTTGATGACCTAAACATACACCAAGTATTGGAATTTTTTTATAAAGGGCTTGAACTATTTTAATGCAATTTCCTGATTGGTCTGGATTCCCAGGACCTGGTGATATGACAACTTTATCGTATTTTTTGTTTACTATTTGTTTATCAGTAATTTTATCATTCCTTACAACGTCAACTTTAACTTTTAGAGATGACAGGTAGTGATATAAATTGAATGTAAAGCTATCATAATTATCAATTAATATAATTTTCATTATTTAAGAGCGCCCAGTAATGCTTTTGCTTTATTAACAGTTTCTTCATATTCTTTAATTGGATTACTATCGGCAACAATACCTGCCCCTGCCTGTACATAAAATTTTTTATTTTTTGCAACAGCTGTTCTTAAGGCTATGCAGGTATCAAACTCACCATTAGCAGAGAAATAACCTATGCCTCCTGCATATACTTTTCTTCTGGTCGTTTCTAGTTCATCAATTATTTCCATGGCTCGAATTTTAGGAGCACCAGAAACAGTCCCAGCTGGAAAACCAGCAAGTAATGATTTAAATCTTGAATATTTTTTATTATAAACTCCCATTACATTAGATACTATATGCATTACATGGGAATATTTTTCTATCATAAAGCTCTCTGTAACTTTAACAGTTCCAATTTTTGATACCTTGCCAGCATCGTTTCTCCCTAAATCAAGCAACATTAAATGTTCTGAAAGCTCTTTTTTATCTTGTAATAAATCTTTTGCAAAAAAATTATCCTGTTTTGTGTTTTTGCCTCTAGGTCGCGTTCCCGCTATAGGTCTAACTGTAATTTTATTATCTCTTAGTCTAACTAGAATTTCAGGACTGGCTCCAATTATTTGAAAATCTTTAAAATTAAAAAAGTACATAAAAGGAGAGGGGTTGGTAGATCTTAATTTCTTATAAATTTCTAGGGGTCTTTTAGTTAATTTAGCTTCAAATCTTTGACTTAAAACTACTTGAAAAATATCACCAATTTTAATGTATTTTTTGGCTCTATTGACCATTTCTAAAAACTTGTTTTTAGTCGTATTAGATCTAACTTTAATATTAGTTTTAGTCGCTTTATAAGAGTTATTTTTTTCTAGAGAAGCCTGAATTAATAGATCATTTATTTCACTTTCAATTTCTAAATATTTTACTTTATAATTTGAAATTTTTTCATCACCAAATGTATTTATAATATAAAAAATCTTCTTTTTTAAATTATCGTGGATAACCAATGTTCTTGGCCTTAAGAGTCGTACGTCAGGGAGTTTTAAATCATCCTTACATTTGTTAGGAATTTTTTCGATATATCTAATAGAATCGTAAGAAAAATACCCAGATATTAATGAGCAAATAGGAGGCAGTCCAACTGGCGTTTTGAACTTGAAGTTTTCTATTATTTTTTCAATAATTTTGTCTGGATCACCCTTAATTTTTTTTTTAGCTTTATTTGTAATTAAATAAGAATTTTTATTATTAAATTCCCAAATTTTATCGGGATTTTTGCCGAATATAGTATATCTGCCCCTTATCTTTCCCTTCTCAACAGATTCAAAAATAAAGCTGTTTTTCTCATTAAGAAAATTATCTATTAAATTTAAAACTTCACGATCATTCTGTGTTTTCCTAGAAGTGTATAAAATTTGATTTTTGCTTTTTTTGTGCTGAAACTTAAAATCATTAAAGTTTCGATTCAACATTATCTAAAGTAATTTTTTACTCTATCAAGGGTTTTTTCGTTAACTGTAACCTTGTATTTGCTATTTAATAGATAATCGTAGGATTTTAATATTCCGTTTCTATTTTCTGCACTCGCTTCGTTAGAGATTGCATTAAATATATTTGAATCTGGAGAAATTTTGGTATCTTCAAACTTCATAACCTTAGCTATGAATATGTTGTCTTCTCTATCAGCGATTAGAGTAAATGTGTTAATTGGTAGTGTGTATAAAATTTTAACAGAATTATTTTCAAATTTATTAATGTCTTTAATTGAATTTAATTGAGTTTTTTCAACTTCACCATTCCCAAGTTTATCAAATGATGCTTGGTTAAATTCATTTTTATCTAATTGGTTTAGTATATCTTTATTAAATTCATATTTTTCTTTTTGAAACAGAAGGTTTGTTATTTGTTTTACAAATCTTTTATCATTTAAATTAGGTAATTTTTGAATAACATTATCTATTTGATAAAAGATGAATGTTCCATTGTCTTCAAGTATTTCAATCTCATCTTTTCTAGAATTGTAAATCTTATTTTCAATTGTCTCTTTATTTTCTAAATTAATGTAATCTTTTTTTGTAATCGCATTAACATTTAATTCATTTGTAATTGTCTTAAAATCTATGTTTTTAGATATCTTGTTATCAATTTCATCAATTGCATCAAAAAAAGCCTGATTAAATTCATCTACACCCAATAAGTTTTTTGGTGTCAATATCACATATGAAAAATCAATATAATCTTGCTTGAGTTTTTTTGAATTTTCATCAATAAAAATTTTAATTTCCTGATTGGTAAATTCATCCACTTTTTTATAAAATCTATTTAATTTAATAAATTCAATATCTAATTTTCTATTGTTTTCTATAAAATATTTATTAGTTAAAAACTTGGGAGATTTTGCTCCACCACTTATATATGCAAATAATTCTTTTTGTAGAACGTTATTCTTTAATTTTATTTCATACATCGCTGCACTCGTACTATTTGTAAGTAAAAACTTTTCATAAAGAGTTCTTTTAAAATTACCATTTTCATCTAGAAAGTTTTTATTTTTCTTAAGAGTTTCTACAATTACTTCATCTGATATGACTAGGTCTAAATTTTTTATTTCAAGTTCAAGTAAAGTCATTGAAACCATAGAAGACAAAAGCTCCTCAATTACATTTTTATCGATATTTTCTTTTATTACTTGTTGACTTAATCCAGATTGATTTAGGTAATCCATGAAATCTTGCGTAGAGATATTAGTGTTATTTATTTTAGCTATATTATTTTGATTTCCAGTGCTAAATCCTCCACCAAATCCACCAAAGCCAAAAGCTATTATAATAACAAAAATCAGTACTAAGCCACCAATCTTTTTTTTTGTAAAATTTTTAAATGGATTTATCATTATATTATTAATTTATTGATCTTTAAAATATCAAGCTATAGATTAAATTTTTCATTATGACAAATAAATATATGTATTTTGTAGCTAATTGGAAAATGTATGGGAATTTATCTTCCTTAAATACATTGGATAAAGTTATTAAATTTTCAAAATCTAAAGAAATAAAAGGAGGTAGATTAATCTATTGCCCTCCAAATACTTTAATAAGTTCTTTTTCAAAAAAATTTAGTAATTGTCAAATAGGTATTGGTGGACAAAATTGTCATGAAAGCAAAGATTATGGTGCTCACACAGGTCATGTTAATTCTAGTATGTTAAAAAATATTGGTGCACATTTTGTAATCATTGGTCATTCAGAAAATAGAGAACAGGGTGAAAATGATAAACTAATTAATCTAAAAATTAAAAGTGCTCTTGAAGCTAAATTAAAAGTTATTTTTTGTATCGGTGAAACTTTAAGTGAAAAAAGAAAAAAAAAGACACACTCAACTTTATCTAAACAAATTAAAATTGGTTTAAAAAATATTAAAAATAAATCAAATATTTTTTTAGCTTATGAACCTGTTTGGGCTATAGGCAGTGGTCTTATACCGAAACCTCAAGATCTTTTTAAAACAGTAGAATTCATCAAAAGTAAATTTAAAGATAAATTACCAAAAGTTTTATACGGGGGTTCTGTAAATCCCCAAAATATAACAATCTTAAGGGAAATTAATAATATTGATGGTTTTTTAATTGGTGGAGCATCTCAAAATGCTAAAAAATTTATTGATATAGTCAAAAAAACATATAGTTAACCCTCATGGAAAATATTCTATTGGTAGTCAACTTAGTACTAGCAACAGTACTTGTGCTTTTGATACTAGTCCAAAAATCTGAAGGTGGAGCACTGGGCATAGGTGTTTCTCAAGATAATTTTATGCTTTCCAGAACTGCTGGTAATTTCATGAGTAAGGCTACCGCAGTAGTTGCAACTTTATTCATAATTTGTAGCTTAGCTTTAACAATAATATCTAGAGGCGAGTTAACACCCACATCTTCTGTATTAGATATCATTGAGGAAAAATCTAGTGACACTCCATCAATTCCTGAAAATAATAATTAATCCTTTTAAATTCATTAATTAATCGCTATAAGATAATACCATGGCGCGATTTATTTTTGTAACCGGCGGTGTGGTTTCTTCATTGGGAAAAGGTCTTTCATCAGCTTCCCTGGCATACTTACTGCAATCTAGGGGTTTTAATGTTCGTTTAAGAAAACTAGATCCTTATTTAAATGTTGATCCAGGAACAATGAGTCCATTTCAACATGGCGAAGTCTTTGTAACAAATGATGGTGCTGAAACAGATTTAGATTTAGGTCACTATGAAAGATTTTCTGGAATATCTGCAAAAAAATCTGATAATATTACAACTGGAAAAATTTATAGTGATGTTTTAAAAAAAGAACGTAAAGGAGGATACCTTGGAAAAACAGTTCAGGTTATTCCACATATAACTGACCGTATTAAAGATTTTATAAAAAGTGATACATCAAAGGAAGACTTTGTAATTTGTGAAATTGGTGGAATAGTAGGTGATATAGAAAGCCTTCCATTCGTTGAAGCTATTAGACAATTCTCCAATGATGTGGGTAAAAAAAATGCTTTATTTATTCACTTAACACTAGTCCCATACCTTAAAGCATCAGATGAAATAAAAACAAAACCCACTCAACACTCTGTAAAAGAATTAAGAAGTCTTGGTATACAGCCAGATATTATTATTTGTAGATCTGAAAGGCCCATACCCTTAGAGCATAGAAAAAAAATATCTTTATTCTGTAATGTTGGAATTGAAAATGTAATTCAAACTGTTGATGTTAAAACCATTTATGAAGCACCAATTAGTTTTAATAGAGAAAATTTAGATAAACAGGTACTTGAATATTTTAAAATAAAATCTAGAAAAAAAGTTAATTTAAATCCTTGGAAAAAAATCACTAAAATTGTTTTGCACACAAAAAAATCAATCAATATTGCAATCATTGGAAAATATGTTGAACTTAAAGATGCTTATAAATCATTAGATGAAGCCTTAACACATGGTGGTATTGATAATAATTTGAAAATTAATTTGATGAGAATAGATTCTGAAAACTTAAAAATTTCAGAAATTAAAAAAAAATTAAAAGGAGTTTCTGGAATTTTGATACCAGGTGGATTTGGCAAAAGAGGAACAGAAGGTAAAATTGAAGCAATTAAATACGCTAGAGAAAAAAAAATTCCCTTTTTTGGAATTTGTTTTGGAATGCAGATGGCCATTATTGAATTTGCAAGGAATAAACTAAATATAAAAAAAGCTACATCAAGCGAGTTTGGATTTGGAGGAACCCCAATTATTGGTTTAATTTCTGAATGGAATAAGGATGGCAAATTAATTAAAGGAACTGATAAAGATCTTGGTGGTACAATGAGACTTGGTCTATATGAGGCTAGATTAAAAGAAAACTCATTGATTAGAAAAATCTATAAATCAAAATCAATTCAAGAGAGACACAGACATAGATACGAAGTTAATATTAATTATAAAGATCAATTTGAAAAAAATGGCCTTATTTTTTCAGGGTTATCTCCAGATAAAAAATTACCAGAGATTATTGAGCTAAAAAACCACCCATGGTTTATAGCTGTTCAATTTCATCCAGAATTTAAATCTAGACCTTTAGCGCCACATCCTTTATTCTCATCATTTATCAAAGCTGCAAAAAATCATAAATGAAAAATATAAAAGTTAATTGTGGAAATATAGAAATTTCAAATAATAATAAAATTTTTATTATTGCTGGTCCTTGCCAACTTGAAACTGAACAACATGCCATGGACATGGCAGGTAAGATTAAAGAAATTACTTCTAAGTTTAATATGGGTTTTATTTATAAAACATCTTTTGATAAAGCTAATAGAACAAGTCTAAAAGGACAAAGAGGTGTGGGCCTTGATCAATCTTTACCTATTTTTGATAAGATTAAAAAAGAATTAAATGTTCCAGTATTAACTGACATACATAATGCTGAACAATGTGCGGTGGTAGCTCCTCATGTTGATGTATTACAAATTCCTGCATTTTTATGTAGGCAAACAGACTTATTAATTGCTGCTGCTGAAACTGGAAAGATTATAAATGTTAAAAAAGGTCAATTCCTTGCACCATGGGATATGGTGAATGTTACTAAAAAAATTGCAGACTCAGGTAATAATAATATTTTAGTTACAGAAAGAGGCGCAAGCTTTGGTTACAATACTCTTGTGTCTGACATGAGGTCTCTACCTATAATGGCAAAAAATGGTTACCCTGTTATTTTTGATGCTACACATTCAGTCCAGCAACCTGGAGGTTTAGGTGAGACCAGTGGTGGTCAAAGAGAGTTTGTTGAATATTTAGCAAGAGCTGCAGTTGCAGTTGGTGTTGCGGGTGTTTTTATTGAAACACATCAAGACCCAGATAATGCTCCATCAGATGGACCTAATATGGTTCCGCTAGATAAATTAGAAAAATTGCTATCTCAATTATTTGAAATAGACAATCTAATTAAAAAATAAATGAGTAAGATTTTAAAGATAAGAGCTCGTCAAGTCTTTGATAGCCGAGGGAACCCAACAATTGAAGCAGAAGTTTATTCAAAAAATTTAAGCGCTTCAGCTATTTGTCCGTCAGGTGCCTCTACTGGTACTTACGAAGCATTTGAAAAAAGAGACAACAATAATAAAAAATATTTAGGTAAGAGTGTTTTAGGTGCAGTCAATTTAGTTAATACAAAAATTTCAAAAAAACTAATAGGTGCAAATATTCACGATCAAACACGTATTGATACAATCTTAATTAATCTTGATGGTACCTGGCAAAAAACAAGCTTAGGAGCAAATTCTATTTTAGCAGTGTCTATGGCTACCAAGAAGCTTTCTGCAAAAATCAAAAATGTACCTTTATATAAAACATTTTTAGTAAAAAATAATTACAAATTACCTTATCCGTTAATGAATATTATTAATGGAGGAGCGCATGCAAATAATGGATTAAGAATTCAAGAGTTTATGATTAGACCTGATAAGGCCAGGAGTTTTTCAGAAGCCATGAGAATATGCTTTGTTGTAATTAATAACTTAAGAAAATTGATTACAAAAAAGGGATTATCAACTTCGGTAGGAGATGAAGGGGGCTTTGCTCCAATGATTAGTAGTAATGAAAAGGCTTTGGATTTAGTTGTTGCTGCAATTAATAAGTCTGGTTTTAAAAACGGTAAAGATGTCTCAATTTGCTTAGATGTGGCAGCAAATGAATTGATTAAGAAAGACAAATACTCCATCCATTCAAAGAAATTTGTTACAGTAGGTAAATCTATTAATGAATATAAGAAGATAATAAATAAATACAAAATTAAATCTATTGAAGATCCATTTGGAGAAAATGATTGGGCTGCATGGAGTAAATTAATGAAGCAAACCAATAATGTACAAATAGTTGGTGATGATTTGTATGTAACTAATTTAGAAAGACTTAAAAAAGGTTTTTTAAACAACTCATCAAATTCAATATTAATTAAACCCAATCAGATTGGTACGGTATCAGAAACACTTGAGGTTATTAAGTTTGCACAAATTATTGGATATAAAACAATAATTTCTCACAGATCTGGAGACAGTGAAGACACTTTTATAGCAGATCTTGCCGTAGGTACAAATTCAAATCAAATCAAAACTGGATCGTTAGCAAGATCCGAACGCGTTGCAAAATATAATCAATTATTACGTATAGAAGAAGAGCTTGGAAAAAAAGCATCAATGAGTAAAATTCATTAATGCTGGGTAAAATAAAAAAAAATTATTTTTTATTAATCTCTACTTTTTTGATACTTTATTTTTTCTTTAACCTTCTAGATGGTGAAAGAGGCCTTTTTTCTTATTTTAAAAAAAAAGAAATTTTAATTAATCTAAAAATTGAAGAAGCTAATTTATCTAACAAAATCAAAGATCTTGAATTTAAAAATTCTTTATTAAGTACTAAATTAGACCTAGATTATGTTGAAACCTTAATTAGAGAAAAATTTATGTTTGGCAAAGAAGGGGAGACCCTCTATATAATTAAAAAGAATGACAATTAAACCAAGACACCCAGAAAAAGTTAACAAACCTATAAATCCAATTAAGAAAAAACCTGATTGGATAAGGTCTAAATTAACTAACAGTAAAGAATTCTTCTTAACTAAAACTATTGTTAATCAAAATAATTTAGTAACAGTTTGTCAGGAAGCTAATTGTCCAAATATTACAGAATGTTGGAGTAAGCGTCATGCCACATTTATGATCATGGGTGATACCTGCACAAGGGCATGTGCATTCTGCGATGTTAAAACAGGAAAGCCTGAGAGTTTAGATCCATTTGAGGCTTATAAAATTTCTAATGCTGTTCACAAACTAAATCTTAAACATGTTGTTATAACTTCAGTTGATAGGGACGACTTAGAAGATGGAGGCTCCAATCATTTTTTTGATGTAATTACAGCTACGAGAAAAAAAAACCCTCAAACATCAATTGAGGTTTTAACTCCAGATTTTTTAAGAAAAGGTGACTCTTATAAAAAGATTTTAGAAGCAGACCTAGATGTTTTCAATCACAACATTGAAACAGTTCCAAGACTTTATTTAAAAGTTAGACCAGGTGCAAGATATTTTGGCTCATTAGAGCTTTTAAAAAATGTAAAAAAAATTAATAAAAAAGTTTTTACTAAATCAGGGCTAATGGTTGGTTTGGGAGAAAGTAAAGATGAATTAATTCAGGTGATGGATGACTTAAGGTCTGCTGATGTAGATTTTTTAACAATTGGACAATACTTACAACCCTCAGTAAAACACCACCCTCTTGAAAGATATTATCATCCAGATGAATTTAAGGATCTAGAAAATATTGCCAAATCTAAAGGTTTTTTATTAGTTTCATCTTCACCATTAACAAGATCCTCTTATCATGCAGATGAAGATTTTGCTCAATTACAAAAAAATAGATTAGAAAAGTATAATGCCCAAAGCCTCAGTTAAGAGATTAATTGAATGCAATAAAGAACAATTAGTTGATCTTGTTCTAGATATTGAAACTTATCCAAAGTTTATACCTTATTGTTTAGATGCAAAAATTTATGAAAAAAAGGAAGAAAAGAATCTAATTTTAATAATTGCAGACCTTACAATAGGCAAGGGTTCATTTAAGGCAACCTATAAAAGTGATGTTAGATATAATAAAGATACAGACACTATTCAAGTAACCAATATCGAAGGACCTCTCAAACATTTAGATAATAAATGGGTTTTTCTTGAAAAGGATAGCTCTACCGAGGTATCTTTTGATATCGATTTTGAGATTGAAAATAAATTTTTAAATATTGTAATGAGTAAATCTTTTCAGTATGGTTTGGATAAAATAGCCGACTCTTTTCAAAAAAGAGCTAACGATTTGTTCAATAATAAATAAATCATTAAATAACCATATGTGCAGAAAGATATATCATGACTACAGACTTACAAAAAAGAACAATTGTAAAAACATTAACTTGGCGTGTTACAGCCAGTTTAACAACTTTTATTATTGCGTGGGCTTTAACAGGTGACTTATTAATAGGAGCAACTATTGGAAGTGTTGAAGCTATAGCTAAAATTTTTCTATATTATTTTCATGAAAGAATTTGGAACAATATAAGTTGGGCTAAAAGTTAGATAATATTATCGATTATATTTAGTGCAGTGCTAACTGTAACTTTTTGTATAGATATCCTATTTTTATTTTTAAATAGATTTTTTTTAGTTATTATTTTGTTTCCCTTTTTAACACCAATATAAACTAAACCGACAGGCTTTAATTTTGTGCCACCATTAGGTCCAGCAATACCAGTTATTGATACGGATATGTTTGCTTTACTAATTTTACTTAAGTTTTTAACCATTGATAAACAGCATTCTTTGCTCACTGCTCCATATTTATTAATAATTTTTTTGGGTACTTTAAGAATATCTATTTTAGCTTTATTAGAATAGGTAACTAAACCTAAGTTAAATATTTTAGAAGAACCACTTATTGAAGTTATGGAACTTGATAAAAGTCCACCAGTGCAAGATTCAGCAAATGAAACTTTAAGTTTCTTTTTAATTAATTTTTGTACAACTTTATTAGATAAATTTTTCATTATAAAACGTAACTTTTAATAATCATAAAACATACAAGGGTCAGAACAACATAAAACCCAGCACAAATATCATCCATAATTACACCAAAACTATTCTTAAAGTTTTTATCAAAAAAGCTTACAGGAAATGGTTTCATGATATCAAAATATCTAAAAAGAATAAAAAATAGAGCATAATAAATGATAGTTTCACCGGCATTTTTTGTTGTTCCATGGGATATTTCATAAAGATATATAGGAATTGATTGACCTAAAAATTCATCAATTATGATTTCACCAGGATCCTTATTTTCACTATTTTCTATATGACTTGAAACAGCATAAAATGAGTAAATAAATATTATTATTAACCCAATTAAAATTATATTTGGTGAAATATTTAAAGTGTGGAATAGATAATAAAGAATAATTATAGTTGCTAAAGACCCAAATGTTCCAGGCATATATTTAATTTTACCAAGACCAAACATTGTAACAAATAATGAGTTGAAAGATTTAATCATTTCTAATAACTGAGGCTATTACTTCGCAGGCTATTGCTTTTTCTTTACCAATCACACCTAATTTTTCAGTTGTTTTACCCTTTATATTAATTTGCGTAGGAGAGATATGACAGATTTTTGCAATACAGTTTGTTATTTGTTTTTTATATTTTTGAATTTTAGGTTTTTGAGTAATGATATTAATATCAATGTTATTGATTGAGTATCCACTTTTTTCAGTTTGATTAATTATTTTACTCAATAGAATAGTAGATCTAATATTTTTAAATTTCTTATTATTATCAGAGAACTTTTCACCAATATCACCCATAGAGCAAGCTCCAAGAATAGCATCAGTTACAGCGTGTAAAACAGGATCTCCATCTGAATGACCTAATGTACCAACAGGTGAGGGTATTTTAATTCCACCAATATAAAGTTTTTTATTAGGCACCAACCTATGAACATCAAAACCTAGTCCAAATTTTATTAAATTGTTAAAAATAATATCTGAGTTTACTGTAATTTTACTATTAGTAATTTCGCCCTTTATAATCTTTATCTTTTTGTCAGCACTTACAA
>CAJQRT010000009.1 GCA_905612335.1 uncultured Candidatus Pelagibacter sp. | reverse complement strand
TTACACGAGTTATTAAAATAAACTTTCACAGTTTATTTTTTTTCTTTCCAGGCAGTCATTCCACCAGTCATATTTTTTACATTTTTTAATCCCATATCCTGCATTGTTTTTGTGGCAAGAGCACTTTGACCCCCAAGACTACAAAATACTACGTATTCTTTATCTGGGTTATTTTTAAACATTTCATTTTCTAAAGGACTTCCGTCTGCTAAGTAAAACTCCAACAAGCCTCTTTCTAAATTAACAGCATTGCCTATGGTCCCTGCTTCGAAACTACCTTTATCTCTGACATCTATAAATTGAACGTTTGGATCATTTAATTTTTCTTTAGCTTCATCTATAGAAATATTTGTTATTTCATTGGAAATGCTCATTAATTCATCAAATTTTTTCATTTTTATTCCTTTTTTATTTATTAGTAAAATTACCTAGATTTAGCTAGTTTGTATATGTGCGAAATTCACCAATTGAAAAAACAATTATAACCACTATTTGACTGGTGTGACTGATTTCTTTAACAAAACAGATTTATCAAGAAATGATGCAGAAAAAATTATTTCTGAAACTCTAAATAACTGTGATGATGGTGAGCTTTATTTAGAAAATTCAAAGAGTGAATCAATTGTGTTGGATGATGATAAAATTAAAAGCTCTACTTATAGTTCTGATTTAGGTTATGGTTTAAGAGCTGTAACAGGTGAGGTTGTTGCCTATTCACATTCAAATGAAATTTCAAGAAATTCATTAAAACAATCAGCTGATAATTTAAGCTCAACCTTGAAGTCAAGGAAAGGTGTTTATAATCACGAGATACCTAAAACAAATGAAAAATTTTATAAAAATATTAACCCCATAGAAGAAAAATCACTTCAATCAAAATTAGAACTCTTAAAAGAAGTTAATAATTATACGAGAGCAAAAAGTGGGATTGTTCAGCAAGTAACAGCAAGTTTTTCTGGAGAGCATAAATCAATAGAAATAATTAGATCAGGCGGTGAAGTATTAACGGATGTTAGACCTTTGATTCGTTTCAACGTTTCGGTGATGCTTGAAAAAAATGGCAAAAAAGAAACAGGTGTGTATGGAATTGGTGGAAGACAATCTTATGATGAATATCTTAAAGATGATAATTGGAAAAAAGTATGTGATGAAGCATTTAGAATTGCTTCTATAAACCTAGAAAGTAAACCTGCTCCAGCGGGAGAAATGAAAGTGGTCTTAGGCCCAGGATGGCCTGCAATACTTATTCATGAAGCGATAGGTCATGGTTTAGAAGGAGATTTTAATAGAAAAAAAACTTCTGCATTTCATAATTTAATGGGTCAGAGAGTTGCAAGTGAAGGAGTTACAATTGTTGATGATGGAACCTTACATAATAGAAGAGGAAGTTTAACAATTGATGATGAGGGCACCCCTACAGAGAAAACTGTTTTGATTGAAAATGGTATATTAAAAAATTTTATGCAAGATCGTTTGAATGCAAGGTTAATGAATACCAGATCTACAGGAAGTGGTAGAAGAGAAAGTTATAAGCACGTTGTTCTCCCCAGAATGAGAAATACAATGATGCTAAATGGAAAATATTCTCAAGAAGAAATGATTAAATCAGTAGATAAAGGAATATTTGCTGTAAGTTTTGGTGGTGGCCAGGTTGATATTACCTCAGGAAAGTTTGTATTTAATTGCACCGAGGCTTATGAAATTATAAATGGAAAAATTGGTGCTCCCATCAAAGGAGCAACATTAATAGGTGATGGCCCATCAATTTTAAAGGAAGTTTCGTTAGTTGGAAATAATATGATGCTCGATCCAGGTATTGGAACTTGTGGAAAAGCAGGACAGGGTGTACCGGTTGGAGTAGCTCAGCCCTCAATTTTGATTGATAAAATGACTGTAGGTGGAACTCAATTATAAATCATATGATTAAAGATCAAGATTACCTAAAAAAAACAGCATCCTTTTGCATAGATTTAGCAAAAAAATTAGGTGCAACAGATGCCACTGCAGCAGTAATGCACTCAATTTCTGAAACAGTTAATTTTAGAAATAAAAAATTAGATGAGTCTGATAGGTCAGATAGTTTGGGAGTTGGTTTAACAACATATATTGGTACAAAAAAATCTAGCATTTCATCATCAAATCTTAACGAGGATAATATTAAAACTTTAATAGAGAGATGTATCGAAACAACAAAAATTACACCTGAAGACGAACTTAATTCTTTGCCAGATAAAGATTTGTTGGCAACAAAAATTAATGATTTAAATTTATATGATGATGACCACATTGAGAATAATGAAAAAATTGAATATTTAAAAGAAGCTGAAGATGCTGCATTGGAAAAGAAAGAAATTATTAATACAGAAACAGGCTTTACTGAGTCTAAGTCTAACTTCATACTAGCAAGCAGTGATGGTTTTTTAAACGGATATAAGTCCTCATCCTTTTCAGCATCGTGTGTAGCTGTCGCAAAAAATGCTAATAATAACATGGAAAGAGACTATGAATTTACAAGTACCCGTCATTTGCATGATATGCTCAGACCCAATCAAATTGGATCATTAGCAGCTAAAAAAACAGTTCAAAAATTAAACCCTCAGAAAATAGAAAGTGAAAAAATTAGTATCATTTTTGATAGGAGGATTTCAAAAGGAATATTAAGTGTTTTAGCAAGTGCAATATCAGCCTCTTCTATAGCAAGAGGAACATCATTTTTAAAAGATAAAATAAATGAAGAAATATTTTCTTCCTCAATAAACATCTATGATAAGCCCAATATTGTTAAAGGATTAGGATCTAGGTATTTTGATGATGAGGGAGTTAAAACCAAGGAATTAAAATTAGTAGATCAAGGTGTTTTAAAACATTATCTCGTTGATACTTATTATGGAAAAAAATTGAAATCAAAATCAAATGGTAGAAGTGGTGGAACAAGTAATTTGTATTTTGAAAAAGGATCTATTTCTTACAAAAATCTTTTAAAGTTAAATCAAAGAACATTATATATCACTGAAACAATTGGTCATGGCAGCAACCTAGTTACAGGAGACTACTCAGTGGGAGCCACAGGTTTTATGGTTGAAAATGGAGTATTTAAATACCCAGTTAGTGAAATCACTATAGCTGGAAATTTTAATGATATGTTTAAAAATATAACTTTAGCTGATGATCTAGAGTTTAAATACTCTACTAATGCTCCAACAATGTTAATAGAAGGCATGGTTGTTGCAGGTAAATGAAAGATTTCTGTATTATTGGCTCAGGTATTTCTGGTGCTACAATTGCCAGTATTCTTAGTAAAAAATATTCATTAGATGTTTATGATAAGGCCAGAGGTATAGGTGGAAGGTCATCCAACAAAAAACTTAATAAAGATGAAAGCTTTGATCATGGCGTTCAATATATTTCTCCAAAAAGTACCTTGTTTAAAAAATTTATCAATAATCTTATTAAAAAAAGAATAGTTAAAAAGTGGCCAGGAAAACACATATTTTTAAGCACAGAAAAGAAGGAAGAAAAAAAACATATTAAGATAATTGGCACAAAGGGAAATAATGCAATTAGTAAATATTTATTAAAAGATATTAACTGTAATTTTAATAGTGAAGTTGTAAAAATTTTTAATAAAAATAAGGTATGGGAAATCTCTTTTTCAGATGGATCAAAAAAATTCTATAAATCTTTAATATTAACCTGTCCATTTGCTCAATTAAAAAAACTTTCAAAAAAATATATTAAACATTCATTCATCAACAAAAAAATTAAGATGGATGCAAATATAACAGTTATGATGACTATAAAAAAAACCAAACCAAATATAAGTAGTTATTTTTTTAGTGATAAAATACTTGGCTGGGCTGGAAATGAAAATAGTAAAAAACGTTTTATTAGTAAAAATGATCTTTGGACTCTACAAAGCACTTACTTGTGGGCAAATGAAAAGATTAATAAAAATCGGAAAAATAAAGAACTAAACTCAAAAATTATGATTGAACAGTTTTTTAAGCTTACAGGTATAAAAAAAACTAAAGCCTTATTTTCATTAAATCATGGGTGGAAATATTCATCTAATTCAAAACCATTAAATATTAAAAGTTATTGGAACTCTTCTCTAAATTTTGGTGTTTGTGCTGATTGGTTTGTTGGTCCAAGGCTAGAATCTGGATGGATAAGTGCTCATGATCTTTTTAAAAAGATAAAAAAATAATTTCACTTAAAATTCTTAACTCTATATTCCCAATTTCCTAACCTAGAATATGTAACTTTTAAAATTAAAGAATTTTTTTTATCAAACCAAATATCAAAATTAAGTCTTTTATCTTTTTGTAAAGACATGTCTTTTGAAGTTAGTTTAAAATGATCAACCTCATAAGTTGTGCCATAAAGTTCAATTTTTTCTTTACCAATAAAGGTCACTATTTGCTCTTTAATGCTTCCTGATACCGGACTAATTTGACTATTGGACTGTAAAATTTTGTGGCTCCACCAGTTTCCAATCACATTATTTGTTGATGCTACACCATTATAGGACGAACCCTGAATATTAAATTTGTCAATTTCTTTATCAAATTCTAAATCTACATATTTTTTTTTATCGTTTTGAAGTGTTTTAGAATTAAAAGAAATTAATTCATTATTAATATATTTTTCTTCACCATACCCCTCAATTTCAAAAATAGTTGCTCCAAATAACTTAACAGTAAATTTAATTTGATTTGTAACAGTTGTCTTGTTCCCATCTCTTTTAAAAAAATAATAATTATAACCAATAACCTCACCATCTTTTAAAATTTCCATTTCAATCTTATCAAATTTATTATAATGCTCCATATGAGCATTAGAGCTAAGTGAATATACTAAAAAAAATATTAATATAAAAATCTTTTTCATAAGGTTTTAACAATAATAGACTTTAATTTTAAAAGAAGTAGTTTATTAAAATAATGTTTATGAAAATTAAAAATATACCCAAAGTATTATGGAGTTCAGATAAACCTTTAAATTTAAAGCCAAAAATTTCTACATTCTTTTTTTTATGTCTTGGATTAACCTTATTTGGTTTGGGTGAGGGACTATTAATAGTCTCTTTTGCTGGGGCATCACCCTGGTCTGTCCTTGCACAAGGTATTGCATCGAATGTTGATTTTTCTACTGGAATAATAACTATATTTGTAAGCATAGGTGTTTTGCTTCTTTGGATACCATTAAAACAAAAACTAGGAATTGGAACAATTTTAAATGCAATAATTATTGGTTTAATGATTGATGTTTGTATTAATTTTGTACCAACACCAGAAAATTATATTTCACAAATATTTTTGGCTATTATAGCAGTATTAACAGTAGGACTTGGTGGTGGTATTTATCTAGTGGCTAACTTAGGAGCTGGACCAAGAGATGGATTAATGGTGGGCTTACAAAAAAAAACAAATTTACCAATTGCCACTGTTAGAGCTTTTCTTGAGATCACAGCAATGTCTATAGGTTGGTATTTAGGAGGAACAGTTGGGGTTGGAACTTTGCTATTTGCTTTTGGGATTGGACCAGCTGTCGCTTTAAGTTTGTATATTGTTGGAAAAACTTTTAATTAAAGCGGTGTTCCAGACTTTTCGTTCTTTTTTCGATCAGTTGGATTAAGTATAGCTTTTCTCAATCTAAGAGATTTAGGTGTAATTTCCAAAGCCTCGTCAGTATTCAACATACTTAATTGTTCAGCAATTGACATTTGTCTAACTGGGGTTAGTACAACATTTTCGTCAGTACCTTGAGTTCTCATATTAGTTAATTGCTTGCCTTTCATAACATTAATAATCATGTCACCAGGTTTTGGTGCTAACCCAACAATCATTCCCTCATAAACAGGGTCATTGTGAGTTACAAACATTTCCCCTCTTGCCTGTAGGTTAAATATTGCAAAAGCAACAGCTTTTCCATTAGCCATTGAAATCAAAGCGCCATTTTTTCTTCCATCCATTTCACCTTCAAATTTACCATAACCATGGAATATTCTGTTAATTACACCAGTGCCTTTTGTTAAAGTTAAAAATCTGCTTGTGTAACCCATTAAGCCTCTAGTTGGTGCATGAAAGATTAATCTTTTTTTATCTTTTCCAGTATCTTTAAGATCAAGCAACTTACCTTTTCTTCTATTCATAGAGTCAATAATTTTTGATGAGAATTCTTCATCTAGATCAACAGTAATTTCTTCAATGGGTTCCAGCCTGTTTCCATTTTCGTCTTTTTGATATAAAACTTTTGGAGGGCTTACTGTCATTTCAAAACCTTCACGTCTCATTTGTGTTAATAAGATTTCAAGCATTAATTCACCACGCCCACTAATTACAAAAGCATCCACATTATTATTTTGAGAAAAAGAAATTCCAACATTATTCTGGGCTTCAGTAACTAACCGGTCTCTAATTTGAGTACTTGTTAATTTTTTACCCTCTGTTCCGGCTAAAGGAGAACTATTAACACTTATTGTTATAGACATAGTTGGAGGATCAATTGGTGTCGCAGGAAGTGGTTCGTTTACTTCTGGGTCACAAATTGTATCAGCCACGTTAGCTTTTTCTAAACCTGCAATTACAACAATATCACCAGCTTCACCAACTTCGATGGGCACTTTTTTTGTTCCTTCGTATCTAAAAATTTTAGTTAATCTACCTTCATCAACTATTTCACCCTTAAGATTTATTGCCTTGATAGGTTGATTAGCTTTTGCTGTACCTTGAGATATTTTTCCAACCAGACTTCTTCCTAAAAAACTATCTGCATACAATAAAGTAGATAACATTGCGAAAGGTTTTGTTTTATCAAGATCGTCCGGATTGACATGCTCTAAAATTAAATCTAATAGAGGATGAAGATTTTCTCTTGGTCCGTCAACTTCCTTACTTGCCCATCCGGATCTTCCACTAGCGTATAAAACTGGGAAGTCCAACTGCTCTTCGTTTGCATCCAAACTTACAAATAAATCAAATGTTTCATCTAATACTTCGTTAGCTCTTTGATCTGCTTTATCTAATTTATTGATTATAACGATTGGCTTTAAACCTTGTTTAAGAGCTTTTGCTAAAACAAATTTTGTTTGAGGCATTACACCTTCAGCAGAATCAATAAGTAATAATGCTCCATCTGCCATACTTAATACACGTTCAACTTCTGCGGCAAAATCTCTGTGGCCAGGTGTATCAATAATATTAATTCTTGAATCTTTCCAGTTGATTGAGGCAGGTTTAGCTAAAATAGTGATTCCTCTTTCTTTTTCTAACTCACCAGAATCCATCAATCTTTCATCAACAACTTCATTTTCTCTAAATGAACCACTTTGTTTCATAAGAGTATCAATCATGGTAGTTTTACCGTGGTCGACGTGAGCAATAATTGTGATGTTTCGAATATTGTTATTCATAAATTGAGGCTCTTATACATCAATTGACTCATTTGAAAACTTAAAAAAGAGGATTATTTCCTTGTTAAATCAGATTTAATTAAAAATTCGCTTCTTGTGATTATTAAAAAAACGTATAGATATCGCTATGAAAATTAGACGTATTAAAGGATTAAGAGCATATCTCCTTAAAATTTAAAAAATCTAAGTACCTGAATGGAAAACTTTAAATTACTTAAAATAGAAGATTCGTTAAAAAATTCATTGGAAAAAATGAAGTTTACGAAACCAACACCAATTCAAGCTATGGCAATTCCAGTTGCTTTAGAGGGAAAAGATGTTTTGGGAACTGCACAAACTGGAACTGGAAAAACACTAGCATTCAGCATTCCCTTGGTTAATAAATTAATATTAGATAAAAATGCATTTGCATTAGTAATGTGCCCAACTAGAGAGTTAGCCAGCCAAGTAATGGCAGCAATTAAAAGCATTATTAGTGATAAGATTAATATCAAAACTGCGTTGCTTATTGGTGGAGAAGCAATGCAAAAACAACTTAGACAATTAGGTAATAGATCTAGGATAATTGTAGGAACACCAGGAAGAATTAATGACCATCTAAAAAGAAAAAGTTTAAATTTATCAGCTACCAAATACTTAGTATTAGACGAAACAGATAGAATGTTGGACATGGGTTTTACTCCACAAATAGAGATGATTTTAAAATTCGTTCCAAAAGATCATCAAACTTTATTGTTTTCTGCAACTTTACCACAAAATATTGTAAGAATTTCTGAAAGATATTTAAATAAGCCAGAAAGAATTTCTACAGGCTCAACTTCAGTACCGATTGCAAAAATTAAACAAGAAACTCTTCAGGTATTCAAAGAAAATAAATATGACCAACTGGTAGATCAATTTATAGCTAGAAAAGGATCAATATTAGTTTTTGTTAAAACTAAAAGAGGTGCTGATAAAATGGTTAAGCGTCTTAAAGAAGAAGGTCATTCAGCTGATGCTATTCATGGAGATCTTCGTCAAAGTAAAAGAGATCGTGTAATTACTTCATTTAGAAAAGGCCTTAAGAGAATATTAATTGCAACAGATGTTGCTGCAAGAGGTTTAGATATTCCATTAATTCAGCACGTAATAAATTATGACCTTCCACAAGTGCCAGAAGATTATGTTCATAGAATTGGAAGAACTGCTAGAGCAGGGAACGAGGGTTCGGCTTTAACATTCTTAACTCCTGATGATAGATCAATGTGGAATGAAATTAGTAAACTTATTGATCCAAACTTTAAACCAGCACCACGTGGTGCAAAGGGAAAATCAAGAGGAGGAAAAAAAGGAAAAGCTCCATATAATAAAAAAAGAAAATTTAGAGATGAGAATAAATCTAGTTACGGCAGATCTAGCTCATCATCAAGAGATGGAGAGAAAAAAAGTTTTGGTTATAAGGGAAAATCTAGTTTTGGAGATAAATCAAAACCATCTAGTTACGGCAGATCTAGCTC
>CAJQRT010000008.1 GCA_905612335.1 uncultured Candidatus Pelagibacter sp. | reverse complement strand
CCTGAAATTTTCATATTTTTTATTAATAAATCATTTGGCTTTTTAACCACAATTTTATCTTTATAAAAATTTGATAATAATTTTTTTACCAAAAGGCAGTTTATTTTTGTCAAATTATTCAATGATAATTGAACCATGTTAACTTGGAAAAAAATACTAACAAATAAATTTCCCTTGAATGAGGTCCATTTTTTTCCATATTGACCTCTTCCACTTATCTGTTTCTCGGCGATTACAATTCCTGATTTATTATTAGTATTTTTAATTATCTGAAATGCTCTATCGTTTGTACTGTTTATGATTTTAAAATTAAACTTTTTTAACTTCATTAAATTAAATTAATTCTAGATACAATTTCCACCAGTTTGCTGGGAAAAATAAAGTACAAAAGAATTAACAATGTTGAAAAAGTTAATGATATTTTCAACCAAACACTATGATCAGTGTCATATTTTTCTTTTTCTTCATCAAAATAAATAACTTTAATTATTCTTAGATAATAAAAGGCAGCAATCACAGTTGATAACAAACCAACAATTGCTAGGAAATACATTGATTGCTCAATTACAGACTTAAATACATAAAATTTAGCAAAAAAACCCGCCAACGGTGGAATGCCTGCTAATGAAAAAAGTATAACGAGTAAAGACAAGGATAAAACTGGATGGTTTTTTGACAGTCCAGATAAATCATCAATAGTTTCAAAATACTGATCATTTCTTTTCATCATAAATAAACAACTGAATAAACCAAGATTCATTACCATGTAAATAGAGATATAAACTATAGACGATTGAATACCCTCATTTGTCCCAACAGAAAGTCCTGCTAAAGCGTAACCAATATGACCAATAGAGCTATACGCAACTAATCTTTTTAAGTTACCCTGCCCAATCGCTGCAACAGCTCCAAATATCATTGAGGCAATAGATAAAAAAATTATGATAGGTTGCCATTGGTCAATCATGTTAAAAAATGGAACATACAAGAATCTAATAAAGACAGTTAAGGCAGCAACTTTGGGAATTATTGCAAAAAATAATGTTACAGATGTAGGAGATCCTTCATAAACATCTGGTGCCCACATATGAAATGGTACAGCAGATATCTTAAAAGCCAATCCAACTAGGATGAAAACTATTCCAAATGTTAAGCCATAATGAGTAGAATCCATTGAATTTTCAATAATATTAAAATTAGTTGATCCAGAAAACCCATAAATAAGAGAGCAGCCATAAAGTAGTAAACCAGAAGAAAGTGCACTTAATACAAAATATTTAAGACCTGACTCAGATGACTTTAACTGATCTCTATTAAACGATGCCAAAACATACAAAGCTAATGATTGTAATTCAAGTCCAATATAGAAAACCATTAGGTCATTAGAACTAATCATAACCATCATTCCTAAAATTGAACAAAGGATTAAAATTGGATACTCTATTAAGAAAATCTTAGATATTTTTAAATATTTTGTTGAAATTGATAAAACAAAAGCTCCTCCTAAAAGTGTAAGAATTTTCATTAAAGATGAGAGGTTATCAATTACATAGCTATTTCCAAATAAAGTTACAGCAGTGTCAAAAGGATCATTTAATATTAAAATTACAGTAATTAGTAAAAACCCTATTGAAAGATTATGAATTAAGCTTGAGCCATTTTTCCTAAAAACACCCAAGATTAATAAAAACATTATTGATAAAGAAATAAAAATTTCAGGAGAAATAAAATTTAAATTATTCATTATTTTTGTACCTCAGGACCATACATATTTAAGTTAAAATTATACATTTCAATTAAGTCATTTACCGATACCTCAATTGTATTAATAAGAGGTTCTGGGTAAAAACCAAAGAATAATACTGGTATAGCTAAACTCCATAAAATAAATTTTTCTGAATTATCTAAATCAGGTATTTTTAAAAGGTCTTTGTTTACTAAATTTCCAAAAACAATTCTTCTATATAACCATAACATGTATGCAGCACCAAAAATGACCCCAAAACTAGCAATAACTGCTACTAAAAAATTATCTTTAAATGCACCCATTAAAATTAAAAACTCTCCTATAAAGCCACTTGTTCCTGGTAGTCCTAATGCAGCTAGAGTAAACAGCATAAATAGAATTGAATATTTGGGCATTACAGAAACCAGACCACCGTAAGTTTTAATTAATCTTGAATGCATACGATCATAAACTACACCAACACATAAAAATAATGCTGCCGAAACAAGTCCATGACTAATCATTTGGATTATACTGCCTTCGATACCCTGTTGCGTGATCGTAAAAATTCCCAATGTTACAAAACCCATATGTGCCACAGAAGAGTATGCTATTAATTTTTTCATATCTTCCTGCATTAGGGCAACTAGAGATGCATAAATAATTGCAATTAAACTAAGCGAATAAACCAATGGAGTAAATAATTCAGAGGCCACAGGAAACAAACCTAAGGAAAATCTAATAAAACCATAACCTGCCATTTTTAAAAGAATAGCAGCCAGTAGAACAGATCCGGCTGTTGGAGCCTCAACATGCGCATCAGGTAACCAAGTGTGAACTGGCCACATAGGTGTTTTGACTGCAAAAGAACTAAAAAAAGCAAGCCACAATAAGTTTTGATATTTTGTGTCTATACCTAATTCATATAGTTGTACTATATCGGTTGTACCGGCGATCCAGTAAATTGAAATTATTGCAACTAACATTAAAACAGAACCAAGTAACGTATATAAGAAAAATTTAAAGGCAGAATAAACTCTTCTTTCACCTCCCCAAATTCCAATAATTAAAAACATAGGAATTAATCCCGCTTCAAAAAATAAATAAAATACAACTAGATCAAGTGAACAAAAAACTCCAATCATTAAACTCTCCATTACCAATATGGCAATAAGAAAATCTCTTAACCTTACTTTAATTGTGTTATTAACAGATATTATACACAACGGAGTAATAAGTGTTGTTAAAATTATAAATAAAATTGAAATTCCATCTATACCTACTTTGTAATTAACAAAACCTTTTAACCATTCTCTATTTTCAACAAATTGAAATGTTGATGTGGACGGGTCGAATAAATACCATAGATAAATTGAGATTAAAAAATTAACAAAAGAAGTGAACAAAGCAACATATTTTCCTGTATTTGAATTTTTATCTTTTGAAAATAATAAAAATAAAGCACCAATAGTTGGTAAAAGAATTAAAGATGATAAAATTGGAAAATTCATTAGTGTAAAATTAGAAATGTTAATAATGCAGAAAGACCAATCAATATCATAAAGGCATATTGATAAATAAACCCACTTTGAAATTTACTAGCTCTTAATGATAAGTTTTTGATTAGTAAGGAAAGACCGTCCGGTCCATACCTATCAATAATTTTTATATCAATTTTTTTCCAAAAGAATAATCCTATTTTTTTTGAAGATTGAATAAATATGATGTCGTATAATTCATCAAAGTACCATTTATTGACTAAAAAATTATATAAAGGTCTATTAGATTGAACAATTTGATTGGGTAACTCTTTATTTTTTACAAATAAATAATAAGCAATTGGAATAGATAAAAGGACAAGTATGGGGGTAATTAAAATAATCCATAAAGGTGGGTGATCTGTACTTAATGGAATTAGAAATTTAATAGATTCTCCCCAAAAATGATTTTCTCCCCCATGACCAATAAATAAATCTTTAAATAAAAACCCTGCAAAAATTGCACCAACTGCTAATACAATCAAGGGTATAAGCATAACCAAAGGAGACTCGTGCATTTCTTCAATTTTTAATTTTTTATTGTTATACGTTCCATGAAATGTTTTAAAAATTAATCTCCACGAATATATTGAGGTAAGTAAGGCTGTCAAAATACCAACTCCAGCAGCATAATAACCTACTGTATTACCTCTAAGGTAAGCAAATTCTATAATTGCATCTTTTGAATAAAAACCAGAAAGAAAAGGGAAACCTGTAAGAGCTAATGTCCCAATAATCATTAAGATCCAAGTATAGGGTAGTTTTTTATACACAGCTCCCATTTGATTAATATCTTGTTCATCCTTAAATGAATGAATTACCGATCCTGATCCTAAGAAAAGCAATGCCTTAAAAAATGCATGAGTAAACAAATGAAACATTGCTACATTATAAGCACCAACACCAGCAGCAAAAAACATATAACCTAATTGACTACATGTTGAATAAGCAATTATTTTTTTAATATCTGTTTGAACTAAAGCTACTGTTGCAGCAAAAAAAGCAGTTGTCATTCCAACTACTGTAATAATATTTAAAGTTAAAGGAGAATATTCAAAAATTGGAGAGCATCTAACGATCAAAAAAACTCCTGCTGTAACCATTGTAGCAGCATGTATTAATGCAGATACGGGTGTAGGACCTTCCATAGCGTCAGGTAGCCATGTGTGTAAAAGAATTTGTGCCGATTTACCCATAGCTCCAATAAATAAAAGGATACAAATTAGATCAATGGCCTTGATGTGTATTCCTAAAAATAATAATTCTTTATCAACAATTTGTGGAATTTGCTGAAATACTTCAGAGTAATTGACGGTACCAAATAGGTAAAAAATTAAAAATATTCCTAAGGCAAATCCAAAATCACCTACTCTATTTACTACAAAAGCTTTTATAGCTGCTGCATTTGCTGAATCTTTTTTATACCAAAAGCCAATTAAAAAATAAGAACAAAGACCTACGCCCTCCCATCCAAAAAATAATTGAAGAAAATTATCGGATGTAACCAAGGTTAGCATTGCAAATGTAAAGAGAGAAAGATAGGCCATAAATCTTGGTTT
>CAJQRT010000007.1 GCA_905612335.1 uncultured Candidatus Pelagibacter sp. | reverse complement strand
CTTTAATTCTCCTGTTTTTATTTTAAAAAAAGAATTACTAATGATTCCTATATTTGGCTGGTATTTGAAAAAAATAGGATCAATATCAATCAAAAGAAACAAGATTTCTAAAGAAAACCTGGGTTTTTTTGATGATATTTTTAAACAAGTAAATTCATCGGAAAGACCATTAATAATTTTTCCACAAGGAACAAGACTATCTCCAGAGGACAGAACTCCCTTCAAAAAAGGATCTAGTAGAATTTATGAAGAATTAAATATTTCATGTCAGCCAATTGCAATCAATTCTGGGGATACTTGGCCAAAACATGGTCAAAAAAAAATTAACACCACTCTAACAGTTTCAATTTTAAAACCCATTGAACCCGGATTAAGCAAAGAAATTTTTACAAAAGAATTGGAAAATATTATTTATTCTGAACTTGATACTTTAAGCTAGCCTTTCATAGGCATTACAACAAATATACTATCAAAATCACCTGGATCTTTAATTAATGCCGGAGACCCTGTATCATTGAAAAAAATTTCAATGTTATCTCCATCAAGTTGTGATGCTACATCAATTAAATATCTAGAATTAAAACTTATTTCTAGATCGTGATCAAACTTTACATTTAAACTTTCTTTTCCATCACCACTATTTGTATTGTTAACTGATAAGTTTAGAACGTCTTTCGACAAATTAAATTTGACTCCATCTTTTTTATCTAATGAAACTGAAGCAACTCGATCAACAGAGTCTAAAAATAATTTTAAATCTATTTCTAACTTCTTTTGATTATTCTTAGGTATTACCTGAATATAATTTGGAAACTTTCCATCAATTAACTTAGATATCAATATGCTATTATTTAGTTCAAATTTTATTTTAGATTTAATATTTGAAATTTTAACATCACCATCATAACTTTCTAGCAACGAACATAGTTGAAAAATTGTTTTTTTAGGAAGTATTATTGGTTCAAATTCTACTTGCTGGTCTAATCTTATTTTTGAAATAGACATTCTATGACTGTCTGTAGCCGCTGCTGTTAAAAAATTTTTATCTTCAGTTTGCGTTTGATGAAAAAAAATTCCACTTAAATAGTGTCTAGTTTCATCATTAGAAACTGAAAATTTACATTTATTTAATAATTTTAATAATTGTTTTGATTTTATAGAAAATTCATTTTGATTAAAGTTTTCGTCTGTTAGTGGAAACTCAGATGCACTAATACAATTTAGATTGAAAACAGATTTTTCAGACTCAACTTGAAGCCTGCTAACGTCCGTCAAAGATAAATTAATTTTTTTTCCTGATGGAAATTTTCTTATGATATCATAGATGGTGGATGAGGTGGTGGTTGTGTTTCCTTCTTCTATAACTTCAACATTGTTAATTTGATGAATAAATATTAAATCTAAATCTGTTGCAGTAATTGTTAGATTTGAATTACTAGCATTTAATAAAACATTTGACAGAATAGGAAGTGTGCTTCTTTTTTCAATTACGCCTTGGCAATAATTAAGTGCTTGTTGCAGATCTTGTTGATTAACGTTAAATTTCATTTTCTTTATTATACAATATCTGATTTTTTAGATTATTAATATTGTTTGTCATTTCTGCATCTTTTTCCTTCAATTTTTCAATAGTTTTAACCGAATGAATGATTGTTGTATGATCTCTATTAGAAAATTCTCTCCCAATCTCAGGTAATGATTTGGATGTCAAAATTTTTGTCAAATATATTGCTGTTTGTCTTGGTCTTACAAGGTATCTTGATCTTCTTGATGAAAGCATCTCACTTTTACTAATTTTAAAGAACTTACATACAGTCGATTGTATTAAATCTATTGTTACTTTGTTTTCTCCAATATTTAATAGATCTTTTAAAACTACTTTAACTTCTGATAAATTTGGAACTTTGTTATAAATTCTTGAAAAAGAAACAACTCTATTAATTGCTCCTACTAACTCTCTAATACTTGTAGTTATTTCTGTACTTATGAATTTTTGTATTTCTTCTGAAATATTTACTTGATTTGAGTAAAAAATGTTTAGTTCCTCTGTTTTTTGCTTAACAATTTTACTTCTAAGTTCATAGTCTGGTTTTTGTATATCAACAACAAGACCTCCAGCAAATCTTGATTTAATTCTATCTTGGATTCTTGATAATTTGTTTGGAGCTCTGTCGGCAGAGATTATCACTTGTGACCCTTTATCTAATAATGCATTAAACGTATGAAAAAACTCTTCTTGCATTGCCTCTTTACCATTCATGAATTGAATATCGTCTATTAATAATATGTCAGTATTTCTAAAATACTCTTTAAACTTTACCATATCATTAGATTTAATTGATTTTACAAACTGATACATAAATCTCTCAGCAGAAATAAACATGACTTTGTTTTTTTCTTTTAATGAAAGACCAATTGAATTTAATAAATGTGTTTTTCCCATTCCAACACCCCCATAAATATAAAGCGGATTATAATGAGAAATATTTTCTGAAACTTTCATGGATGCTTCATACGCTAGTTTATTACTTGTACCTGTTATAAAATTATCAAATCTTTTATTTGGGTCTATTCTGTTGTATTGCAAATATGTATCTTTAATGAAAGATACATTTTCAGTGTTTTCATTTTTAGTAATATTATTTTCTATTTCATTTTCAGAGTTTTTTTCAATAATCTTAAACTCAATTCTTGTTAAATCTTTCTTATAAATTTTTACTATTTGCAAAATTTGATCTAAATATCTTGAGGTAATCCAGTCTCGGATGAATCTAGTAGAAACTGAGAGTAAGACATAACTATTCAACTCTTCAACAAAGTCTATCTTTCTAAGCCAGCTTTCATATATATCGCTGCCTAGTTTATTTTTCATATCTTTTTGAACTACGGCCCAGTCTAGAGCTTCAGAAGATACGCTTTGTAAATTTTGTGTTTTGTTGTTCGACATAAGAATTTGTAGGAATGAAGTCAGTTAGAAGTAAAATGAAAATTATACAATAAAAAAGTTCGCATATTTAAAAATAAATAAAATCTGTAGGTGAATCATTTTTAACGGGAACTTTTTTCAAAGGTGATCTGTTTTTATTCTTAGAAAATATTTTTGTTGCAATGTAATTTAATTGCACAAAATATAATAAAAATAAAATTTACAAATTTTAAATCTATGAGTGTGTGATTTATAAATAATAAATTTTACAATTTTTAAATCTATGAGTGTGTACTTTATAAATAATAAATTTTACCATATCTAGATATGGTGTTGTTAATTAAAAAAAAATTGTATTTGGTATAAATACTTGAAGTTGAAATTATTCAGCAACTGTAGGTAGTTTTTATAAGGCTGAGATCTTTTTTGTTATTCTTGAAATGTTTCTTGAAGCATTTGCTTTCTTTATAATTCCAGTTTTTGCAACTTTCATCAATTCAGAATTCAACTTTGGCAAGAATTTTAAAGCTTCATCTTTTTTCTTTTCTTCAAGAAGAAGGTTCATTTTTTTTATAGCATTTCTATACTTGCTCTTACGAGCCTTATTAACTAATGTTTGCGTAGCAATTTTTCTAATTCTTTTAATTGCTGATTTTGTGTTTGCCATAAGCGCAGTGGTATAGCTTGAGAATTTATACTGGTCAATAGAATAATTCCCTATTTTTGGCAAGTATTACAAAAGAAAGTTGATCTATTAGATATAAATATTTTCTTAATTTTCCCATTACATTTATTTCTTAGGCAGCTTAGGTTTTCCCTTTGATAAACTTTAAATTCTTTTTGAAAATTACCGTTTTCACCAGAAATATTCTTAAAATCACGAATACTCGAACCACCTTTTTTAATAGCTCTATTAAGTATACTTTTTGAATAAGTAATAATTTTTTTACAATCTTGCTTGGATAACTTTGATGCATATGTGGTTGGATTAATTTTACATAAAAATAAAATTTCACTAGCATAAATATTTCCAATTCCTGATACAAATTTTTGATCTAACAAGAAACTTTTTATATCTTTTTTTTTATTTGTGAAATAACCAATTAAATATTCTAAGTTAAAATTTTTAAAAAAAGGTTCTGGTCCTAAATGACTAAATCTTTTTTCAAGTTCCTTCTTGTTTTCTATAAATTTAAAGAAACCAAACCTTCTAGGATCATTGTATATAACCCTTAAACCCTTAAAATGAATTTCAACATGATTATGCTTCTTGGGGAGGCGTAGTGAATTATAAAAACTAGTATTGGTAAACTTATTAATGTTATTTTTTTTTATTAAATGAACAGTCCCAGACATTCCCAAATGAATTAAACAAAAAGATTCATCAGAAAAATTCAAGATTAAATACTTTGAAAATCTAGTTACTTTTTTAATAATTTTATTTTTTAATAATTCTTCAAATTTTAAAGGAATTTTAAACCTTAAATTTCTATTCGTAATTATTATTTTTTTGATTTTTTTATGCTCTATTTTTTTAGATAACGATTGTTTGACTATTTCTACTTCTGGTAATTCTGGCATTTGAGACTATATTATCAATAAATAATAAATTTAATATGCAACAATATCTCCAAAATAAAAAAGGCCTTGTCCAAGGTGTTTTTGATAATGTCTATGACAAATATGATTTAATGAATGACTTTATGTCATTAGGAGTTCATAGAGTTTGGAAAAAAGATCTATTAAGTTGGATGAACCCTTCAAATAATAAAACTTTAATTGATGTTGCTTGTGGAACTGGAGATCTTGGTAAGCTTTTTTTAGACGCAACTGATGAAAATGGAGAAATATTTTGTGTCGATCCAAATAAAGGAATGGTTGGTAAAGGCAAAGAAAAGTTAAGTGCTTATAAAAATATCAATTGGATAATTGCTCCAGCTGAAAAATTGCCTATTAAAGATAATTCTTGCGATTACTACACAATTAGTTTTGGGCTACGAAATACTAAAGACCTAAATAAAGCTCTATCAGAGGCTTATAGAGTTTTAAAACCAGGAGGTCGTTATCTATGTTTAGAATTTTCTAAAATTCAAAACTCTAATTTGGAATTTATATATAAAAATTATTCAAAACTTATTCCTTTGGTTGGAAAGGCAATTGTTGGACAAAAAGAACCTTATGAATATCTAATTAAAAGCATTGAAGAATTTATCAATCAAGAAGAGTTAATCGATTTAATGAGTAAAAATAAATTTGTTAACTGTAGTTATAGAAATTTATCAGGTGGAATTGTAGCTATCCATTCAGGTTGGAAAATCTAATGTTAAAAAAAATATTTATCTTATTTAAATTGGGAAGAAAATTAGCTCGTTCTGATGTATTGGCTATTCTTTCTAAGTTTAAAAAGCCACCATTAGCAATCAAGATTCTTTTTCAAATACTTTCATTTTCTTTTTCGGGCCCTAACAAAACTAATTTAAACGAAAATGAAGGAGCAAGACTTTCTAAGTCTCTACAATCAATGGGAACTACATTTATTAAATTAGGACAATTTCTAGTTACTAGACCTGATATTATTGGAGATGATTTAGCAAAACAGTTAGAGGGTTTACAAGATAGATTGCCCGCCTTTACTTTATCTAAGGCAAAAGCAATAATTAAAAAAGACCTAGGAGATGATACCTTCAATTCAATCATTGATTTAAGTGAGCCAGTTGCAGCGGCTTCAATAGCGCAAGTTCATAAAGCAAAAATAAATGATAATGGAATCATAAAAGATGTTGCTATTAAAATTTTGAGACCAGATATAAAAAAAGTATTTAATGAAGAAATAGATGCATTGATGCTCTTTGCTTTTATGATCGAGTCATTTATTAAAAAAACAAAAAGATTAAAATTGGTAGAAGTTGTTTTTCTTCTTAAAGAAATAACTAATTTAGAAATGGATTTAAGATTTGAGGCAGCTGCTGCAAATGAATATGCTGAAAATACAAAGAATGATGCAGGTTTTAGAGTTCCTGCTATTTATTGGAATTTTACAAGCGAAAATGTGATGACACTTGATTGGGTTGATGGTGTTTCTATTCGTGAAACAGAAGATTTACAAAAAAGAAACATAGATACTAAAAGAATAGCCTCTGATATTATTCAACATTTTTTAAGACATGCTGTTAGAGATGGTTTTTTTCATGCTGATATGCATCAAGGAAATATATTTATCGATGATAATGGACAAATTGTTCCTATAGATTTTGGTATAATGGGGAGACTAGATAACCTTAGTAAAAGATTTTTAGCTGAAATTTTATTTGGATTTATTCAAAGAGACTACAAAAAAGTTGCTGAGGTACATTTGGTTGCTGGTCTAGTTCCTAAAGATGTACCTGTTAATGATTTAGCGCAAGCATTAAGATCAATTGGTGAGCCAATCTTTGGCCAATCTGTAAAAGATATTTCTGGGGGGAAATTATTAAAACAACTTTTTGAAGTTACTGAAAAATTTAATATGCAGACTCAACCTCAATTATTAATGTTACAAAAAACAATGGTAGTTGTTGAGGGGGTGGCTAGAAAACTTAACCCTAATACTAATATATGGGAGACTTCAAAACCAGTTTTAGAAAATTGGCTAAGAGAAACAAAAGATCCAATCAATACCTTAAACGAAAGTTTAAAAACTACCACTGAAGTAATTAAAAGATTGCCTGATTTTCCAGAGATTATGGATAAAGCCAATCAAGCTTTATCATTTTTAGCAAGTGGACAGATTCCAAAAAATTCAAATTCATTTACCACCTTAAATGAAAAGAGATCTGAAATGACTGCCTTTAGAAATCAGTCTATTGTTGGTTTATTACTGCTTGTAATTTTTGGTCTAGTAGTATTTTAATTTGCACAATGAATAATATATCTGAAAGAAAAATACTTTTAATAATATGTGGTGGCATATCTGCTTACAAAAGTTTGGAATTAATCAGATCTTTAAAGAAATTAGGTGCAAAAGTTAAAACTATTCTTACTAAAAGTGCCAAAGAATTTGTAACTCCTTTGTCAGTTGCCTCGCTATCTCAAGAAAAAGTTTATGACGACTTATTTAGCCCTGAAAATGAGGCTGAAATGGATCATATTTCATTATCTAGATGGGCAGACTTAATTGTTGTGGCTCCAGCTACAGCTAATACAATTTCAAAATTGAGTGCAGGGTCTTCTGAAGATCTTGCTTCAGCTGTAATTTTAGCCTCTGATAAAGATATTTTTTTAACACCGGCTATGAACGTTAGAATGTGGGAACACCCATCAACGAAAGAAAATCTTAAAAAATTACAATCATTTGGTTATAAGATTATAGGTCCTGAAATTGGTGATATGGCCTGTGGAGAATTTGGTGAAGGGAAAATGACTGAACCAGTTAACATTGTTCAAGAAATTAATTCATACTTTAGTGAATTAAATAAAAATTATAAATTAAGAGCCTTAGTAACGGCTGGACCAACTAATGAATATATTGACCCTGTAAGATTTATAACAAATAAGTCTTCTGGAAAACAAGGATATGCCTTAGCAAAATCATTAGCTAAAAAAGGCTTTCAAACCACTTTAATTTCTGGACCAACAAATTTAGAGGTGGGTAGTAATATAAACTTAATTAAAGTAGAAACTGCGGATGAGATGTTTAAAGCTACACAGGATAATCTACCAGCAGATGTAGCAATTTTTTCAGCAGCTGTTGCTGACTTTAAAGTCAAAGAAATAAACAATAATAAAATAAAAAAGCAAGAAAAATTACATTTAGAACTAGAAAAAAATATTGATATTTTAAATTATGTATCAAAACATAATTCTCTTAGACCAAAGTTGGTAATTGGATTTGCGGCAGAAACTGATGATGTGGAAGTAAATGCAAAAAAAAAATTAGAAGAAAAAAATTGTGACTGGATAATAGCAAATGATGTTTCCAATAAAGCAATTGGATTTGACTCTAGTTTTAATGAAGTTTCAATTTATTATAGAGATAAAAATATGAATGATGAAAAGCTTACAATAAAAAGTAAATCTGAAATTTCTGATGAAATAGTAGATAAAGTTATTAAAAAATTAAATTAAAATTCAGTGGCTAAAGTATTAATCAAAAAATTAAATCCTAAAGTAGAATTACCTGCTTACAAAACAGGTGGTGCTTCTGGTATGGATTTGATGGCTTTTATTGAGGAGCCTATTAGAATAGCTCCTAATAGCTCATATTTGGTTCCTACAGGGCTTTCAATGGCATTTTCAGAGGATTATGAGGTTCAAATTCGTCCTCGATCTGGTTTGGCTGCTAAAAAGAGTATTACAGTTTTAAATACCCCAGGAACAATTGATAGTGATTATAGAGGAGAAATTAAAGTTATACTTTTTAATCATGGTAAAGAAGATTTCCTTATCAACAATAAAGATAGAATAGCACAAATGATCTTAATGCCTGTAATTAAGATGGAGCTTGAAGAAACAGATAATTTGCCTGATACATTACGAGGTGATGGTGGATTTGGCTCAACAGGTAAATGAATAACCAATTAAGAAAATCATCAATAGAGAGATATTCAAGACAAATAGTATTAAAGGATATTGGCACTATAGGACAAAAAAAAATTATATCTGCAAAGGTTTTAATTGTAGGAATGGGTGGCTTAGGATCTCCTGTTGCTGAATTTCTTACAAGAGCTGGTGTTGGTTCAATTGGAATGGTTGATGATGATAAAGTTAGTTTATCCAATCTACACAGACAAAGTCTTTATAACACCAGTGATATAGGAAAATTTAAAGTTCAAGTAGCAAGGGTTAAAATTAAAGAAATAAACCCAAGTATTAAAATTAAGATTCACAAAATAAGACTGAATAAAAATAATTTTAAGAAAATTATAAAAGATTATGATTATATAGTTGATGGCTCTGATAATTTTTCAACAAAATTTTTATTAAATGATTTTTGTTATAAATTTAAAAAAATACTTGTAACTGGAGCTATAAGTAAATTTGATGGTCATATATTTACTTTTAATTTTAAAAATAAAAAAATTCCATGTTTAAGATGTTTTTTTCAAGACTCTGGTATTTCGGATGATTTATTAAATTGTGAGGCAGAGGGTATTCTTGGTACTGTTGCTGGTATAATTGGAACTATACAAGCAAACGAAGTTTTAAAGAAAATACTTGGTATTGGAAAGAGTCTTGATGGATATATTTTTATCTTAGATTTATTACAATTAAATTTTAGAAAAGTTAAACTTAAAAAAAGAAAAAACTGTTTTTGTAAATGATAAAAAAAATAGCTATTTGGTGTTTTTGTCTATCAATTTTAAACATTCAATTCATAAGCGCTGAGGAAAAATTTTTGTCTCTAAAAAAAAATAAGACTAATGTTAGGTATGGGCCAAGCATAGATCGTTCTATTAAATATGTTTATAGAAAGATTAATTTGCCTGTAAAACAGATAGACAAAAAAGAGAATTGGAGAAGAGTAGTATTTTTTGATAATAATAGTGGCTGGATTCATTGGAGTCAGTTGAAACCATCAAACTCTATTATTATTTTAGAAGATAAAATCTTATATAAAAAGGCATCTAACTTTTCAAAACCGATAGCCAAACTAGAAAAAGGAAGGCTATTAGTTTTAAAAAAATGTGAAAATATATGGTGTAATGTAAAAACCGATAATTATTCAGGTTGGGTCAAGACTGAAAATATTTGGGGTTCTATTAAATAAAATCAGTACATAGTGATTTAACACTATTTTCAGCTAGTCTTGTAGCGTGGGTATACTCTTTATGATCAATCCCAAGTTCAATGGTTGCACTATCTGACTTAAATTTGGAAACTTGATCGTCATTTAATTTAAAATGAATAAACTGCACTGAAGAAGCTTTTCCTTCTGCTGATGTTCTATCAACATCTTCTTCTGGAACAGCCTTAACAATTTCATCATTAATTTTGATGAATATTTTTTCTTCAATTCCTCCAACTTTACCTAAAAATGCAGCTCTTGAAATTGGATTATCAATTTCAAACATTAGTGTAGCTGTAAGTTCTTTTCCGTTTGGAACCAAAGGGTTGTAAGCTATTAACTCATCTTCTAATTGCTCATCTCCACCTTTTTCAATGTGAAGCATCTCCTGAACTTGAGCAACCATAGTTTCAAAACTTTCAAAATAAAAAGTGGCATAAGGACCAAGTGCTATTCTTCTATCTTTTTTAAACTCAACTAAGTCTTTTCTGATTTGTTTTCTGCTTTTTGCATAAACATCAGATGGTAATAAATCTTTTTTTTCTATTTGTCTTTTTTCTTTACTCATAATTATAGTCTATAACTTTTTGCCATTAATTCGATAGGATGAAGTGCCTCATCATTTGCAATATTTGTGTCTGTTTCTAATTGTTTTAAATGCTTACCTGCCAAAGGACAATCTGAAGCCATATATTTATTGTTTTTATTTTTAATTTGTCTTGCTGTTGGTGTTCCAACTTTTACAGCTAAATCGTGAGTTTTCTTCATCACACCAAAAGTTCCCCCATGACCAGCACATCTTTCAACAACATCCATTTTTATATTAGGGATAAATTTCAGCATATCTCTAGATTTAATCCCCATGTTTTGTGCTCTTGCATGACATGCGTTGTGAACTGTAACTCCACCATCAATTTCTTGTAAACCTTCTGCTAGGCCCTCGTTTTGTGCGATATCAACGATATATTCGTCTATATCACTAACGCTTTTTGAAAGTCTTTTAATGTTTTCATCGTTTGGTAATAGTAAAGGCCATTCAAATTTTAACATTAGACCACAACTTGCTGTTAAAGTAATAATTTGATAACCCTTATCTACCCACTCCAGTAAATCTTTGGAAACTTTTTTGGCTTGCTCTACAACTTTTGGTAAATCTGCTTGCTCAAGATAAGGCATTCCGCAACAACCTGGATAAGCTTCTTGAACCTCTACTCCATTTTTCTTTAAAACTTTTAATGCAGCTACACCTGTATCTTTTTTATTAAAATTAACAAAGCATGTTGAATAAATTACAACCTTTCTATCTTTAGATGGGGCCTCACTATTTGTTGGAATATTATTTTTTTTAAAATAATTTGTAAATGTTTCTGAATTATAAGAAGGAAGTTTAACTCTCATATCAATTCCAGCAACTAATTCTAATATTTTTCTAAAGAATATATTTTTAGTGTTTGATGCCCAATTTATTAGTGATGATAGCATTACACCAATTTTTGCATTTCTATCTATTTTAGCTAACTGAGCGGGAACAACTGGCAATTTATTTAATTTTTTTTGAGCTGTTCTATATCTCAGCATTAAATGAGGAAAGTCTAAATCAAAATCATGTGGTGGAACATAAGGACACTTAGTCATAAAACACATATCACATAATGTGCAGGCGTCTACTACAGGTTCAAATTGTTCACTTTTTAAACTCTCTACATCCTCGTTTTCTGACTCATCTATCATGTCAAATAATTTTGGAAACGAGTCACATAAATTAAAACATCTTCTGCATCCATGACAGATATCAAATGTTCTCCTCATTTCGTCATCTAATTTTTTTTGATCTAAAAAATCAGGATGCTCAAAATTTATTGGATGTCTTATAGGCGCGTCTATACTGCCTTCTTTGCTCATATTTAAAATTTAAGGATTTGATGGTGGGGAAAAACCCCACCATAAATTAAGTCTTATTTACGCAATAGATTCTAATGTCTTTTGGAATTTACCTGCGTGTGATTTTTCAGCTTTTGCTAAAGTTTCAAACCAATCAGCAATTTCTGAAAAGCCCTCTTCTCTAGCTGTTTTTGCCATACCTGGATACATGTCTGTATATTCATGTGTTTCACCTTGTACTGCTGAAGCTAAATTATCTTTAGTTTCACCAATCGGCAGCCCTGTAGCTGGATCACCAACTTCCTCGAGATATTCAAGGTGTCCGTGTGCATGACCTGTTTCACCTTCAGCTGTAGATCTAAATACAGATGCTACATCGTTATAACCTTCAATATCTGCTTTTTGAGCGAAATATAAATAACGTCTGTTTGCTTGGCTCTCACCTGCAAATGCATCTTTTAAGTTTTCTTCTGTTTTACTACCCTTTAATGACATATTTTTCTCCTTAATGATTATGAGATATATATAATCCTTCTAAAATGTAAGTCAACAGTTTAGAATTGTTTTAATGTAAATTTTAAGTTATTGAAAATATTGGATTAATTTTGATTTTGATTATCACTCGCAACTTTAATCAGCACTTCTACTGATTTTATTTTTTTTCCTGTTATATTTTTTTTTATATTCACAGAATCAATGTCATCGTTGCTACAATCAATTAGTTCATTTGTATCTTCGTCAAAAAAGTGATGATGTTCCGTCACGTTAGTATCAAAATAACTTTTATCTGAATTGATAGAAATTTCTTTTAAGTATCCTTTTTTTTTAAATGCATGAATTGTATTATAAACTGTCGCTAAGGAAATTTTTTCACTCAGCTTATCCTCAATCATTTTAGTCAGATCATTTATTGTAAAGTGAAAGGTTTTTTCAGGTGAAAACAATACTTCACAAATTTTTAGTCTCTGCCTAGTTGGTCTTAAGCCAGATTCTCTTAGTTTTTCTGTATATATAATTATATTGCTCATTACTGTTTATAATAGTTCTAAACTATTTCTATATTATAATCATAATAAATCAAGTATTAAGGGACTGAAATTTATGAAAAAAAACTCATTCACATATGATGAGCTAATAAGCTGTGGAAATGGGGAACTTTTTGGCCCAGGTAATGCAAAATTACCACTTCCACCAATGCTCATGTTTGATAGAATAACAGAAATCAACGATGACAATGGCATTTTTAGTAAAGGCTCTTTAAAAGCAGAGCTTGATATCAAAGAAGACCTTTGGTTTTTTGATTGTCATTTTAAAGGAGACCCTGTTATGCCAGGATGTCTTGGCTTAGATGCTATGTGGCAACTAGTTGGTTTTTATCTTGGGTGGCTTGGCAACCCAGGTAAGGGAAGAGCTTTAGGAGTGAGTACAGTAAAATTCACTGGTGAAGTTTTACAAAACGTTAAAAATGTAAGATATGAAATTGATATGAAAAAAGTTATGGCTCCAGGTGGAACAACAGTTGGTCTTGCAAATGGCTTGGTGTTTGCCGATGACAAAAAAATATATTCAGCAGAAAGTTTAAAAGTGGGGTTATTTAAATAATGAGAAGAGTAGTAGTTACAGGTTTAGGGGTTGTTTCTTGTTTGGGGAATAATCAGGAAGAAGTTTATCAGTCTCTTTTAAATTCAAAATCTGGAATATCTTTTTGTGAAGAATACAAAGAACACAATTTAAGAAGCCATATTCATGGCAAACCAAATATTAAACTTGAAGATCATATTGATAGAAAAACTATCAGATTTATGGGCTCTGGGTCTGCATATAATTATATTGCAATGAAAGAGGCTATTAAAGATTCAGGATTAGAAGATAAAGATGTAAGTAATTTTAAAACTGGAATAGTTATGGGTTCTGGTGGTCCTTCAATAGAAAATGTGGTTTTGTCTGTTGATAAGACTAGAGCTAAGACACCAAAATTGATGGGGCCATTTATTGTCCCAAGAACTATGGCCAGTACATCTTCAGCAACTCTTGCTGTACCTTTTAAAATTAAAGGTGTTAATTATACGATGAGTTCTGCATGTGCAACTAGCGGACATTGTATCGGCCATGCAAGCGAATTGATTCAAATGGGTAAACAAGATGTTGTATTTGCAGGTGGTAGTGAAGAGTTACACTGGGCTATGACTGCAATGTTTGATGCAATGACTGCTTTGTCTTCTAAATACAATGATGCACCTGGAACTGCTTCAAGAGCTTATGATAAAACCAGAGATGGCTTTGTAATAGCAGGTGGTGGTGGAGTTTTGGTGCTTGAAGAGTATGAGCATGCAAAAGCTAGAGGTGCAAACATATATGCTGAATTAACAGGCTATGGTGCGACTTCTGACGGGTATGATATGGTAGCCCCATCAGGTGAAGGTGCTGTTAGATGTATGAAGATGGCTTTAGCGACAGCTAAAAACAAAATGGACTACTTAAACACTCATGGAACATCAACTCCGGTAGGAGATATAACAGAACTTAAAGGTGTTGGAGAAGCGTTTGGTGCTGAGGTACCAAAAATTAGTTCTACTAAATCTCTTTCAGGTCACCCACTAGGAGCCGCATCAGTTCATGAAGCAATTTATAGTTTAATCATGATGAAAAATAGTTTCATCACAGCTTCAGCTAACATCAATGACATGGATGATGAAGCAAAAAAATTTCCAATCGTTACTAAAACTGAAACAGATGTTAAATTAAACTCTGTTATGTCTAACAGCTTTGGTTTTGGTGGAACAAATGCAACTTTAATTTTTGAAAAGGTCTAAATGAGTTTAATGAAAGGCAAAAGAGGATTAATCATGGGCGTTGCCAATGAAAGATCTATCGCTTGGGGAATTTCACAAAAACTTGCAGAAGCTGGTGCAGAACTTGCATTCACTTATCTTGGAGATGCACTAAAGAAAAGAGTAATTCCTTTAGCCGAAAAATTAAATTCAAAAGCTACATTTAGTTGTGATGTTGAAAATAAAGAAGAAGTAATAAAACTTTTTGAAAATATTAAATCTGAATGGGGACAAATTGATTTTGTAGTTCACGCTGTTGCTTTTTCAGATAAATCAGAATTGTCAGGTGAATATTTAAATACAACTAGAGAAAATTTTTTAAGAAGTATGTTAATTTCATGTTTTTCATTTACTGAAGTTGCAAAAGAAGCATCTAAATTAATGAAAGAGGGTGGAAGTTTATTAACACTAACTTACGAATCTACTAAAGCTATTCCAAATTATAACGTAATGGGTGTTTGTAAATCAGCTCTTGAGGCAAGTGTTAAGTATCTTGCTAGAGATCTGGGTGCTAAAGGCATGAGAGTAAATGCTATTAGTGCAGGACCTATCAAAACTTTAGCGGCTTCTGCTATTGGAGATGCAAAATTCTTATACAAATGGAATAAAGACCACTCTTTCCTAAAAAGAAACGTAGATATTCATGATGTTGGAAACTCGGCATTATATCTATTAAGCGACCTTGCGGCTGGTGTTACTGGTGAAATTCACTACGTAGATGCCGGATATAACAAGGTTGGAATGCCTGATCCTAAGAATATTACTTAAAATAAATTTAAATTTAGTTAAACTTACTTAGGTGTTTTTTTTTGCCAAGGATATTTTTTTACCCGTGTTTTTGCAATTTTATATATGTTTGGAGAAAATACTGTATTTTCTTTTAGCAAATGTACACTTGGGTCTCCAATGCCTTTTGCGTAATCAATCCAGTTCCGAATGATTAGAACATCATTTAGATTTAAACCAAAGAGACTCAATGGAATTTTATTGTTAATTGTTTTTAAACTTGATGAATCATGCTCTTCCTCAATTAATTTCCAATCTTTATTATAGTTCATTAGCTGAGGTCCAGATTTAGCAATAACCTTATAATCAGGAAACGAAACCGAGTATTCAGAACATCCTCTTTTAACCGCTGGATATAATTTTGGTTCAATATTTTCTTTTAAAAAAATCTCAAGGTAATCTGATATTTGGTAAGCTTCTTCCAAACTTGAACAATAGATAAGACCTTTATAAAATCCAGAAACTTCTGATCTCATCTCAATCATACATTTTCGTGTATTGTTATTATCAAGTTTTATTTGATCAAAAACTAAAAGTAGCTTTATTAACTCTAAAATAGATCTAGGTTCAACTTGAACTTTATAGCAACCAAAACAAAAATCTGGGATAATATTAAATTTATTGAATATTGACTTGTGTCTTTTACAGTTAAGATCAATTGAGTTTTTTCGATAGACTTGTGAAATATGTGAAAATTGACTTTCTAGTTCCAAGCTATGTTCATTTATAATATTTGTGGATTTACAAATTATTTGGATAACTTTATCATCAGAAATCATACCTGAAATATTCTCTTTTTGATAAATTTCTTTAATTTCTTTATTAACCCTAATTATTGGATGTGAAAATTCTTCTTGAGGAGTATAGATAGTTAATAATTGAATTAGATCCTTGCGAGGCAAAGATAATTGAGGATTAATATCAATTGCTTTAGCAAAAGTACTAATCGCTTCATCTAGTT
>CAJQRT010000006.1 GCA_905612335.1 uncultured Candidatus Pelagibacter sp. | reverse complement strand
CATACTTATTCGATAGTACTGAACATGCTGCGAATCTATTTAGTTTAAAGGAATTTGGAAATATTTACACAAGAATAATGAATCCGACTAATGATGCTCTGGAAAAAAGAGTGGCTGCATTAGAGGGTGGTTTGGCTTGTTTAACAGTGTCTTCAGGACAAACTGCTTCAACATTTGCAATTTTAAATGTTGCTCAAGCTGGAGATAATATAGTTAGCTCAACTGATCTTTACGGTGGAACTATTTCTTTATTTACCCATACTTTGAGTAAACTTGGAATTGAAGTTAGATACGCAGATCCTGCTGATCCAAAAAATTTTGAAAAAGCTGTGGATGATAAGACTAGAGCTTTTTATGGAGAAACTTTACCCAATCCATACCTAAGAGTTTTTCCTATCCAAGAAGTGTCTGATATTGGAAGAAAATATAACATACCTTTAATAATGGATAATACTGCATCCCCTATTCTCTGTAAGCCTTTAGAGCATGGTGCTGCTGTAGTTATTCACTCACTCACAAAATATATTGGTGGTCATGGGACTGTTGTAGGTGGATGTCTAGTTGATGGTGGAAATTTTGATTGGACTGCAGACCCTAAAAGACAACCTTTATTTAATGAACCTGACTCAAGTTATGGTGGAGTTATTTGGGGTAAAGCTGTTCCAGAACTTACTGGTGCCAATGTATCATTTGTAGTTAGAGCAAGAGTTACTCTTTTAAGAGACCTTGGTTCAGCTCTGGCGCCTGATAATGCTTTTGGTATTATACAAGGACTTGAAACAGTAGCTTTAAGAATGAAACAGCATTGCTTAAATGCTGAAAAAACTGTCGAATATTTATCTAAACACAAAAATGTTGCTAGAGTTATCTATCCAACAAAATATGCCGGAGAGATAGGTAAAAGAGCTAAAAAATATCTTAAGGGAGGATACGGTGGTTTAGTTGGAATAGAGCTAAAAGGTGGCATTGAAGCTGGTAAGAAATTTATTGAAGCTTTAAAAATGTTCTACCATGTGGCTAATATTGGTGACGCAAGAAGTTTGGCTATTCATCCAGGGTCAACAACTCATAGCCAGTTAAATGAAAAGGAGTTATTGGCTGCTGGAGTTACGCCAGGCTACGTAAGACTAGCAATAGGTATAGAGCATATAGATGATATAATTGAAGACTTGGAGCAGGCTCTTGACAGAACTTCAGATAATATTGAAAGTATTAAAAAAGCTAAAGCCGTTGGTTAGAATTTTTATATAAAATCATAAGATATGTGGTCAAAACAAAAATTGACCCTAACTGGTGTAGTGATGCATATTTAATCTCTACACCAGAAATTAAAGTTACAATTCCTAAAAAAACTTGAAGCAAAATCGCTACATTAAATAATATAACATTTTTAATATTAGATTTATTTTTTATAAATAAATAATTTAAAATCAAAATAAAGAATAAAAGTAAATAAGCTGTAAAACGATGTAAAAATTGAATTATAGATACATTGTAAAATAATTGAGTGCTTAATAAATCTAAATAACTAGCATCACCAGGGAAAAAACTACCATTCATATCGGGCCATGAATTATAAATAAGACCTCCATCTAAGCCTGATAAAAAAGCACCCAATATAATTTGTAGAACAATCAGTATAAGAATAAATAATAAAAGCTTGTATGGCAATTTAAATTGAAATTTCTTAATTTTATAAACATTCAAAATAAACCAAAAAATTAAACATAAAATAAATAGTGCTAAAGATAAGTGCATACTTAACCTAAAGTGACTAACATCATTGTTTTGGATTAATCCACTGGAAACCATATACCAACCAATAAATCCTTGAAGACTCACAAGGAAAAATATCCAATAATATTTATTTGAATAATGTTGGGTATTTTTAAAATATAGACTAAATAAAATTAAAGGTATCAATGTAAATAATCCAACAAATCTTGCTAATAATCTATGGGCGTATTCCCAATAAAAAATCACCTTAAACTCATTTAGAGACATGCCATAATTTATGTTTTGATATTCTGGAATTTTTTTATATTCAGAGAAATAAAAGTTCCACTCGTTAATGTTTAGAGGCGGAAGTATTCCCGTAAAGAGTTCCCAAGCAGTAATAGATAAACCTGAATCAGTTAGTCTAGTAAGTCCACCAACAGCTACCATAAGAATAATTAATAAAAATAATGTTATTAACCATAATTTTAAATATTTAATATAGGTGTCGCTATTTACAAACATAAATTATACTTATAATAATTACTTTAATAACCAATTGATTAAATGTCGCCTATAAATAAAAAAAAATTAAATTTAATAAGAATTAAGCTAGATAGGCTCGATACTGAGTTGCTTAAATTGTTAAAAAAAAGATCTAATTTAGTAAATGATGTATTAAAGGTAAAAATTCATAAAAAAGAAATCATCGATCAAAAAAGAATAAACTTCATACTTAAAAAAATTGAAAAAAAATCAATACAATTAAAAATTGATCCAAAAATCACAAACAGAATATGGAAAAATATGATTTGGTCTTTTATTGATTATGAAAAAAGAAATTTTAGAAAAAAATAATACTATTTACTATGCGGCGGTAATTTTTTCTCTACAAACATCTCGTGCTTTCTTGTAGCAGGATTATATTTTTTCGCTGATAGTTTAACTTTAGCTTTTTCTCCACCAGCTGGTTTTTTAACATAATAAAAATATGGACTATCAGGTTTAGCCTCAGGTACTAATCTAACTTTAACGTGTGTTTTTTTTGCCATATTATTTTAAGTTTTTTATTTGTTTTATTAAGTCTGAAATTTTCTTAAGTTTATTTTTTATACTATAGTCTGCATTTATAGAATTATTTGGTAATTCGTCAAGTTTTAAAGATTTATCAGAATTAAGAACTTTTTTAACACCAATAATTGTCATTCCTTGATCTTTAAGTAGATATTTAATTTTTTTTAAAACCTCTATTGTGTCATTGTTATAATATCTTCTATTACCATTTAAAATTTTTGGCTTAATTTGCTTAAATTCTTTCTCCCAGAACCGAATGGTATGAGTATTCAGGGTTCCTTTTTTCTTATTTACAAGATTAAGAATTTTAGCAACCTCCCCTATAGATTTATAAGCGTTATTATCTTTATGAATCATTCTTAGAATTTACCAAATCTTTAAATTCTTTAGAAGCTTTAAATAGAACAACATCTCTGTCGGATATAGTTTTTTGTTCTTTAGTTTTGGGGTTTCTACCAATTCTACTTTTTTTTGAACGTATTGAAAATGTACCAAATTTTGATAATTTTAGTTTTTTTTCATTTTTTAAATTTTCCACTATTGTACTTAAAAAATCATCAATCAGATTTTCAGATATATTTTTAGAAAAACCAATTTGCATATAAATAGAGTTTATTAAGTCTTTTTTGGTTAAATTAACTCTAGTCATTAATTTATATTATTTCTTATTTTTTCTATTAAATCACCACTTACTGTTTTTGTGCAAACACTCAAAGAGTTAGAAAACCCAATATAATCAGTTCCACCATGACTTTTAATAACAGGATGGTCTAAGCCAATAAATATAGCTCCATTATACAATCTGGGGTCTAATCTTGCTTTAAATTTTTTTAAATTTGAAATATTTAATAAAGATGAAATTTTACCAATTACACTACCAGTTATTGCTTTTTTAAGTTCACTTGTAATAAAGTTAGCAGTTCCTTCTGCAGTCTTTAAGGCAATATTTCCAGTAAAGCCATCTGCAACAATAACATTTACATCTCCATTCATTAATTGATTGCCTTCAATGTAGCCCTTAAATTCAAAATCCTGATTTTGTCTTTGATTTAATTGTTGATAAGTTTCTTTTATAATTTCATTACCTTTGAGTTCTTCAGACCCAATATTTAATAAAGCAACTTTTGCATTATAATGTGGGTATAAAGATCTAAATAATGAAGATCCCATTATTGAAAAATCAATTAAATTTTTTGGGCTGCATTCAATATTGGCACCCAAATCTAAAACAACACTCATTCCTTTTTTGTTTGGCCATAAAGCAGATAAAGCTGGTTTATCAATATTTTCGATCATCTTAAGATTGAGTTTTGATATAACTAATAAAGCTCCTGTATTTCCTGCAGAAATTACTACATCAGATTTTTTTTCTTTAACACTTTGAATGGCTAACCACATACTGGTATTTTTTCCACGCTTAGCACCTTCTAGTGGACTATCCGTGCCCTTAACAATGTCTACTGTGTGAATTATTTCAAAAGAAGTGTCAGATAAATCACCTTTAATATGAGGAAGGATTTTATCTTTATCACCAAAGATTTGATAAAATGAATTTTTATTATTTTTAAAATGATGAATAATGCCATCAATAACTTTTTTTGGAGAACCATCACCACCCATTGCATCAACTGCAATCTTGATTATTTTATTCATCTAAAGTTGAGGTATTTATTCCTTGGGGTCTAAAACTTGTCTGCCTCTATACATTCCAGTTTTAAGATCAAGGTGATGAGGTAATCTGTATTCACCAGATTTTTTATCCTCAACAATATTAGTTGATTTGAACTTCATATTCTGAGCTCTTCTCATTCCAGTTCTTGACGGGGATTGTTTACGTTTTGGTACAGCCATAATAAAATTAATGTTTAACTACACCTTTTATATGGGAATTTAAAGTATTATTTATTAAATTTAACCTATATTTTTCTAAATATTCAGCCAAATGTTCAGTATTTGTAGCATTATCTAAAAACATTTCTAAAAGACTAGCTCTAGATTCTATTGATAGACCGTCCCAATCGTGAATTTTATCAATCATTCCATAGAATAAGTTTAGATAGTCTTTCATTTTTTTATTAATTGATTGGTCGCCATAACCAATTTCCCTGATACTTAATTCTACTTGCCTGAAAGTGAAATCATAAATTTCTTGGAGTAGTTTTTTATCATTATTTTCCTTATAAACTTTTAAAAAGAAAGCAAAATGAAGTAAAAAGAATATCAATCTATCAGAAAATGTATCTTGATTTTTAAAATCTTTATACAAATCTTTATTTCTAGTTAATTTAACTAAATTGTTGTAAATATTTATGTAATTTTTATCCATGAGAAAATTATTTATATTTTTTATATTATCACTATTTATCTCATCTTGTACTTTAAAAAAAGTTGAAAGACACCACGGTGTTCGTTTTTTAAATAAAAAACAAGAAAAACTTATGGTTGATCAATCAAATAAAAACGATATCTTAAAATTATTAGGTTCACCATCTACAAAGAGTACTTTTGACAATGACTTGTGGATTTACATTGAAAGAAGAACAGACAATTCATCACTTACAAAATTTGGCAACGAAAGAATTATAGTAAACAACGTACTATTACTAGAAGTCAATAATAGGGGTCTTTTAACAAGTAAAGAATTTCTTGATCTAACAAAAATGCAGGATTTAAAATTTGCTGAACAAACGACAGAAAGTCAATACAACAAAAGAACCTTTCTATATGACTTTCTATCTAGTATGAGACAGAAAATTAATGACCCTTTAGGTAAAAGAAAAAGATAAACTTATCTTTTTTATCCCGCAATTACAGCTAGCAATAATAAAGCTACAATATTAGTAATTTTAATCATTGGGTTTACAGCAGGACCAGCAGTATCTTTATACGGGTCTCCAACAGTGTCACCAGTTACTGCAGCTTTATGTGCTTCAGAACCTTTTCCACCATGATGTCCATCTTCAATATACTTTTTTGCATTATCCCAAGCACCACCACCAGCAGTCATTGAAACAGCTACAAATAAACCGGTGATAATTACACCTAACAACATTGCACCAACAGCAGCTAACGCTTCAGCTTGACCACCGATAGGTAGAATTACAAAATATAAAACTATTGGTGATAGAACTGGAAGTAAAGATGGTATTACCATCTCTTTAATTGCAGCTTGAGTTAATAAATCAACAAGTTTGGCATAATCTGGTTTTTGAGTACCTTTCATAATTCCTGGGAACTTTTTAAATTGCCTTCTAACCTCTACAACTACAGCTCCACCTGCTCTCCCTACGGCTTGCATGCCCATTGATCCAAATAAATATGGAAGCATTCCACCAATTAATAAACCAACAACAACATAAGGATTAGTTAAGTCAAAAGTTACAACTATTCCTTCCAATTTAGATCCTGCCGTACCTGAAAAATGTTTGATGTCTTCAACGTAAGCTGCAAATAAAACTAATGCTCCTAAACCAGCTGAACCAATCGCATAACCTTTAGTAACAGCTTTGGTTGTGTTACCTACTGCATCTAATGCATCTGTAGTCTTTCTTACATTATTTGGTAATTTAGCCATTTCAGCAATACCACCAGCGTTATCTGTTACTGGTCCATAAGCATCTAGTGCAACAACCATACCTGCTAACGCAAGCATCGTAGTTACGGAAATAGCAATTCCATAAAGACCAGCAATTGAATTTGTTGCTAATATACCTGCAACAATAATTAAAGCTGGTATAGCAGTAGCTTCCATTGATACAGCTAAGCCTTGAATAACATTTGTTCCATGACCTGTTGTAGAAGATTTAGCAATACTTCTTACTGGTCTGTATTCAGTTCCAGTATAGTATTCAGTAATCCAAATTAATAATCCAGTAATGACTAGACCAATTATTCCACAATAATATAAACTCATACCAGTAAAACTTTTACCATTAACAGTATATTCGCTTGCAAAACCAATCACAAAATCAGTAACAGGGTATAAAATTATTAATGAAGAAACAGCAGAAACCACAAACCCTTTATATAAAGCGTTCATAACGTTTTTACTTTTTCCAAGTTTAACAAAGAAAGTTCCCAAGATTGATGTTAGAATACAAGCCCCACCAATAGTTAGAGGGTAGATCATCATATTTATATCACCATAGAAAAAAATAGAAGAAAGAACCATTGTTGCAACAATTGTTACAGCATAAGTTTCAAATAAGTCTGCTGCCATACCAGCACAATCTCCAACGTTATCTCCAACGTTATCAGCGATTACAGCTGGATTTCTAGGATCATCTTCAGGTATTCCTGCTTCAACTTTACCAACTAAGTCAGCACCAACATCAGCACCTTTAGTAAAAATTCCACCACCTAATCTTGCAAAAATAGATATTAAAGAAGCACCAAAACCTAACGCAACTAATGCATTAACAACTTCTCTATCATCAATTCCAGCTTTTAATAAAAAATAATAATAAACTGCTATAGCTAACAAAGCTAAACCAGCAACAAGCATCCCTGTGACAGCACCTGATTTAAAAGCTACAGCTAGCCCACTTGCTAAACCTTTTCTTGAAGCCTCAGCAGTTCTAACATTAGCTTGAACTGAAACCAACATTCCAACATAACCAGCTATTCCAGATAGGGTTGCACCAATAAAGTAACCAAGCCCAACTAGAGGACTAAACACCCAGCAAATAATAACTAAAACAACAACTCCAACCACGGCTATTGTTTTATATTGTCTTGTTAAATAGGCTTTAGCTCCAATTTGAATTGCAGATGCAATTTCTTGCATTTTTGCATTTCCAGCACTCAATTTAATAATATTTAAACCAGTAAAAAAACCATAAACGATTGCAAGTGATCCTGCTGCTATGGTGTAAAGTAATATTGTTTCTATAAGTGAGTTCATGATGCCTTTTTAGTTGTTTGGTTGTTAAAAATTTTTATGTTTAAAGTCCGGACAATACAAAAAAAGCAATAAAAGGCAATATCTAACTTGCTAAAACTTATGAAAATAACCCTTGTTTTTAAGGCTAATTTTCACGTTTTTATCATCAACAATAGATGATTTTTTAACGTAACTTTGAATCGAGCCAATTTTTGTAAGCTTAACTCTACAGTTGGAAGCTATTTTCTTTATGATTCCCATCTTATTTTTTGAGGCTGTAAATAAAACCTGATAATCATCACCATTAGAAATATAGTTAATCTTGGATAATTTTTTAAAATCAAGTACTTTTTTAAGATTAACTGAAATTGGAATATCTTTTAAAAAAAGTTTGTATGATAATTTTTGACTATTAATCATTTTATCAAGATCCGCTAATAATCCATCAGAGATATCAATTGAAGTATTGGCAAATTTCTTAATTTTGTCCGTTAATTGTAATTGAATATTTGGCATAAAATACTGATTAATAAAATATTTTTTTAATCGCTGATTAAGTTTAATTTTATTTTTTAAAACTAATAAACCCAAATAACTATCCCCTAAATTTCCAGAGACATATATATCATCATTAATTTTAGCTTTATTTCTATAAATAATATTATTAGCAAAACCAATTGAAGTAATTGTGAAACTTAACTTATTTGAAAACACTGTGTCTCCACCACTTAAAAATATCTTATATTTATTTTGTTCTTGGTTAAGTGCTTTGCTAATTTTTAATAAATTTGATTTAGAAAAACTTTTTTTATTACCAGATCCTGAAATAAAATAATATTTTGGTTTAACACCTTTGCAAATAAGATCTGATATAGATGATCTAATGATTTTTTTAATAACTAAATCAGGTTTTTTAAAATCTATGAAATGATTACCTTCCACATATGTATCAACAGAAACAACTAATCTATTTTTTTTATCAAAAAAAACATCATCATTTAATTTTAAAGCACTTGGGGATTTTTTAGAAAGTTTTTGAAAATAATTTTTTATTAATTCAAATTCATGCATTAGTAGTTCTTATTTTTTTAGCTATTTTATCTAATATTGCATTCAAATATTTAGTTTGTCCGTCTTCTAAAAAAAAATTTGATGCATCAAGATATTCTTTAATAATTATTTTTGTAGATACTTTTGGTTTATATAAAAACTCAAATATAGCTGATTTGACAATTACTTGAAAAACCTTATCTAAATTAGTAAGTTGAATGTCTTCACTTAAATATTTTTTAACTTCTTCTTTAATCACTTCGTCTCTTTCAATAGTGCCCAAAACTACATCTTTAATGAACTTTTTAAATCTATGTTTGGGAAAAGTTAAATCTGTGTCATCATTAAAAAAATTACCATATAATTTTTGTATAATTATTACTCTTGGACTTTGATTTGGATTATATGGAGTTCTCATTGTTATTGAGAAAGGACAGATATTACAGCTTGAGCTGCTTCTCTTCCCTTTTTTTTCCTAGCTATAGCTTGACGCATATTAAGGCAGGTAATAATTCCATTACCAATGGGTTTTTTGTATTCTATAGATAGTTTCATTATTGCATCAGTTGAAGCTTGAGAAATAAAGTCAAAGTGTGGTGTTTGGCCTTTAATAACACAACCAAGAGCTAAAAAAGCATCATACCTCTTAATATTCTTTGAAATTGTAACTGGTATTTCAAAAACACCTGGAACATTAATAATTTTTATTAAACTAGATTTAGGCAATATCTCCTTTGCACTATTAAGCAAACCTTTGGATATATTTTTATAATAATCAGCAATAACTATTAAATATTTTTTTTTCATTAAATGATTTCCTGCTTGTTAATCTTTATATCATAACCCTCTAAACCAATAACTTTTTTAAGAGATTTGGTAATTAATATCATATTTTTAATCTTTAAATCTTTAATTATTTGAGCCCCAATACCATAATTTCTTATAAGTTTATCATTTCCCTTTTTATAGAAATCTTTGTTCTTATAATCCTTAAGTGTTTGTGTAACAGATTTTAAGTTTGTATCTTTTATAAAAACTAAAACGCAGTTATTAAATTTCTTAAAATAGTTTAAAGTTTTATCAAATGAATTTGGTAATTGCTGATTGATTAAATAATTTTGAACTACATTAGATGAAATTACTCTAACTCTTGGTACTATCCCTTTTTTAATATTTCCTTTAACTAGAGCAAAGTGCTCAGATCCATCTAAAAGATTTTCATAAATTCTAATTTTATATTTCTGATTTTTAACTTCAATATCAGATTGTTTTTTAAGTTTAATTAATTTTTCTTTTTTTAAACGATAAGCAATAAGATCTTCAATCTTACCAATTTTTAAATTATGTTTTTTAGCAAAATTAAATAAATCTTGACCTTTGGCCATAGATCCATCTTCATTCATTATTTCACAAATGACTGCAGAGTTATTTTTTTTAGCAAGTTTTGAAATATCAACAGAAGCTTCTGTGTGACCAGCTCTTACTAGAACACCTCCATCTTTTGCAATAATTGGAAAAATATGACCAGGTGAAACAATATCTTTTTTATTTACATTTTTCTTTGAGGCAATTTTAATTGTCTTAGCTCTATCTTTTGCTGAAATCCCAGTTGTTATTCCTTTTTTTGCTTCTATAGAAATTGTGAAAGCTGTTTTATTTCTTGATTGATTTATTGGTGACATTAAAGATAAATTTAATCTTTTTGCCTGAATGCTGTCTAATGCAAGACAAATTAATCCACGACCATATTTAGCCATAAAATTTATATTTTTAGAACTTGAGTCAGAGGTTGATATTATTAAGTCACCTTCATTTTCTCTTTTCTCATCATCAACTAAGATGAACATACCACCCTTCTTTGCGATATTAATTATACTTTCAATTGATGCATAATTATTTTTTTTCATTAAAATAATTTCTAACGTATTTAGATAAGATATCTATCTCTATATTAACTAGCCTGCTCTTTTTTAATGAAGATAAATTGGTAAGTTTAAAAGTGTGCGGAATAACCCAAACTTGAAAACCTTTTTTGGTTACTTTAGAAATTGTTAGAGAAATTCCATTAATACAAATAGAAGCTTTTTCTATTAGGTTTTTTCTTTCTTTTTTTATTATTTCGAAATCAAACAAATAGGATTTATCAATTTTTTTAATATTTGATATTTTACCAACCGTATCAACATGACCTTGGCATATATGACCAGATATTTTTTGACCATATTTTAATGGCAGTTCTAGGTTAATATTATCTTTAATTTTTAAAAATTTAAACTTTGATCTCTGTATTGTTTCGTCAGATAAATAGAATTCCATTAATCTATTTTTAATTGATATTAGTGTTAGACAAACTCCGTCACAAGCAACAGAAACACCAATGTCTTTTTTAGTCAGTTTTAAAATTGAATTTATAAAGATATTAATACCCTTATCTCTTTTAGTAATCTTTTTAATAACTCCTTGATTAAATATTATTCCATTAAACATATTATCTTTTATAAAGTGTGATTGAATCTTTTCCTAATGATGTATTAATTTTTTTTTTATTTTTATAATTTTGTGACAAGTATTTAAAGCAATTAAAATCTTTATAAGCAACTAATTTTGATAAATTTTTTTGACTTTTAAATAGGTAAAATTCATTAAATAATTTATTTTTTAAAAAGCTAGAAGATAAATCATCACCACCTTCAACTAAAATATTTCTAATTCCGATTTTATAAAGCTTCTTAAGAACAAGTTTCAAATCAAAATAACTATTTTTAATTAAATTTGACTTAATTAATTGGATGCCTTTTTTTTTAAATAAAGTAATTTTTTTTTTATTAACATTATTATAAAAAGTGATGGTATTAGTTTTATTAGCAGTTCTAAAAATATGAGAGTTTATATTTGTTTCCAAATTATTATCTAAAATAATTCTTTTTGGTGAAAATTTATTCAGACCTTTTAGTCTACAATCTAACTTGGGATTATCTTGATTCAAAGTTTTATATGAAATCATCAAAGAATCATTTTTATATCTTAAAAAATGTGTCAATTTATCAGAGTGAATATCAGTAATTCTTTTTGTCCCTTTGCTATATATTAAATTATTTTTAGAAATTGCAATTTTACCAGTAACGTAAGGAAGATTATTTTTTCTATTAAAAAAATAAGGTATATAAAAGTTATTAACTTCATTTTTAAGTAAATTTTTTTTTACTAAAATATCTTTAGATTGAAGAATCTTTAAAGTTTTACCTTTGACTTTTTTATCAATATCTTCTACCGCATACACAACTTCTTTAATTCTACTTTTAATTATATTATTTGTGCACGGAGGAGTTTTTCCATAATGACTACAAGGTTCAAGTGTTACATACATTTTTGCACCTTCTAGATTTTCATTTGAATTTTTAATAGCATTAAATTCAGCATGGGGCGTGCCATTGTAACCTGTTTGTCCAATAGAAATTATTTCATCATTTTTAACAATTACACATCCTACTGATGGATTTTCACCAGTAAGACCATGACGAGCATTTGCTAAACTTAAAGCAAGACTCATATATTTTTTATCTTTTTTTGAGAATTTATCTTTTCTTGTAGACATCTAATTTGTCCACGAATTGCACAAAGTCTTTTTCTTCTCTAAAGTTTCTATAAACAGAGGCAAATCTAACATAGGCAACAGGATCAAGATCTTTCAGACCTTCCATAACCAATGTGCCAATTGTATTTGATGAAATTTCACTTTGACCAAGCTCTTCTAATGCTCTTGAAGTTCGACTAATAAACTTTTCTGCTGTTTCGGTATCTATCGGTCTCTTCTTGAGTGCTATATAAATAGATTTAGATAGTTTATCTCGATCAAAAGATGATTTTCTACCATTTTTTTTGATAACCATTATTTCTCTAAATTGAACTCTTTCAAAAGTGGTAAATCTTGCTCCACATACACAAAGTCTTCTTCTTCTTATGGCGGTACCATCTTCTGTAGGTCTAGAGTCTACGACTGATGTTTCACCTTTTTTACAAATCGAACAAATCATTATTTTAAATTTTTATATATTGGGAAGTGAGAAGTAAGCTCTACAACTTCATTTCTAACTTCTTCTTCAATTTTACTGTTGTCTTCAGGATTGTCAGATAAACCTTTTACAACTTTAGTTATTAATTCTCCTACTTTTTCAAATTCCTTTAATCCAAAACCTCTGGTAGTTGCTGCTTGAGTACCTAATCTTATACCGGATGTAATCATTGGCTTTTCTGAATCGAAAGGTATTCCATTCTTATTACAGGTAATATAAGCTCTTGAAAGACTTTCGGCTGCCAAATTACCTTTAACATTGAAAGGTCTCAGATCAACCAACATTAAGTGTGTGTCTGTTCCACCAGAATAAATCTTAAATCCATTGTTTTTAAGTGTTTCTGATAAAATTTTAGCGTTAGCTAAAACTGATTTGATATAATCTTTAAAATCAGGTCTTAATGCTTCTAAAAAACCAGCAGCCTTTGCAGCAATTACATGCATTAATGGTCCACCTTGATAACCAGGGAATACTGCTGTGTTAAATTTTTTTGCTAAGTCTTCGTGATTAGTTAAAATAATTCCACCTCTCGCACTTCTAAATACTTTATGAGTTGTTGACGTAACTACATGTGCATGATCACAGGGATTTGGATACCCTTTACCAGCAACTAAACCTGAAAAATGAGCCATATCTACCATAAGATATGCTCCTACTTTATCGGCAATCTCTCTAAATCTCTTAAAGTCTATTACTCTTGAGTAAGCACTCCCACCACAGATTATAAGTTTTGGTTTATGTTCTAATGCAAGTCTCTCAACATTATCATAATCAATAAGTTCAGATTCTTTATCAACATCATACCCTATTGGGTTAAACCATTTACCAGACATTGAAATCTTTAACCCATGTGTAATATGTCCACCAGAATTTAGACTCATTCCCATAAATGTATCACCTGGATTTAATAGTGCTAAAAATACAGCTCCATTTGCTTGGGCTCCAGAATGTGGTTGAGCGTTTGCAAATTTACAATCAAATAATTTTTTCAATCTTTCAATTGCTAAATTTTCAGCAACATCAACATGCTCACATCCATTGTAGTATCTTTTTCCAGGATACCCTTCTGCATATTTATTTGTTAAGACAGATCCTTGCGCCTCTAGAACAGCCTGTGAAACAATATTTTCAGAAGCAATTAATTCTATATGCTGTTGTTGTCTTTTTAATTCATCGCTGATTGCTTTATGTAATTCTGGATCTGCTACAGATAAGCTGTCTTCAAAAAAACTTTTATAACTGTCATTTAGATAATTTTTTTCACTAGACATAATTAAATTTTCTTAATTCTTTTTGCGTGTCTTCCACCTTCAAACTTTGTATTTAAAAAAACACTAACACAATTTAAAGCATTTTTTTTAGTAAGCAGCCTTGATCCTAATGTAATGATATTTGCATCGTTATGCAATCTTGATAATTTAGTGGATTTTAAATTAAAACACTGAGCTGCACGTATATTTTTATGTCTATTTGCCGCAATATTCATACCCATGCCAGATCCACAAATTAGTATTCCAGCATGATTATTATTAGTCTTAACTTTTTTAGCTACTTTATGAGCATAATCTGGATAATCAACTTTATCACTATTGAAAGGACCTAAGTCTGTGTAGTTAATTTTTTGTTTATCTAAATGAAATTTAATATTTTCTTTTAACTTATAACCAGCATGATCAGATGATAAAAATATTTTTTTCAAACTAATTAAACTTATAATCTAAGACACAAGCTACTAAGTGAATTCGATTTTCTTCACCACCGTTAAAAGCATTATGGTATTTTGTATTATTAGTAACCCAAACAGATCCATCTGCAGGCATATGTTTAGCAACATGATCTACTACCATAATGGCACCAGGATTAGTAATTATTGGAATATGTAATCTTGGTTCCGGATCTCTGTGCCAACTTAGTGTAGATCTAGGTTCTTTTAACAATATTCTTACTCTACCTAATTTATATTTTGAGGAAAGTGTATCAAATACTTCTTTGAAATAAGTATTTTCATAATCCTTTATAAACTCAGAGTAGGAAGATTCATCAACTGTGACATCTCTTGAAACTTCTTTGCCCGACTTGTCTGGCATAGTCCAATAAACACCTCTAGCCTTACTTCCCTTTACAGAATCTGGATCACCAGGAATTTGTGTTAGAGAAATGGCTCCAAAGTGGGCAATACCCCCACCATCATCAAATTTTTTTGTTTGAACAATCTGACTGTAAGCTTCCTGTAATTTATTAATATCAAATTTGATATTTTGTTTTTGAAAGTCACTAAAATCTAAAATTTTTTCTTCTTTTTTTAGATCTAAGTTTACAATATTTTTGTTATCTTTGTTCATGTTGATTGTTTTTTACCCTTTTTAATATATATTTGTATAATACATTTGTCGCATTTTAAAAGTAGATTTAAACATGATTACAGGAAATTATCCAAATTTAAGACTTAGACGTAGTCGTAAAAATGATTGGTCTAGAAGATTAATTCAAGAGAATAGCCTTTCATCTAGTGATTTTATATTACCTATATTCTTAATTGATGGAAAAAATATAAAACAATCAATTAAAACGATGCCTGATGTTTATAGATACACAATTGATAAGCTTGGATTTATTGTTGATAGAGCAATCAAAAATAGAATACCTATGGTTGCATTATTCCCTTATACAAACAAAAGAAAAAAAAATGATATTGGAACTGAAGCTTTAAATGAGGATAATCTTGTTTGTAAAGCCATTCGATATATTAAAAAAAGATATAAAAATGAAATTGGTATTATGTGTGATGTAGCTTTAGATCCCTACACCTCTCATGGTCATGATGGTTTAATAAAGTCAGGCTACGTATTAAATGACGAAACTATTGAAGTCTTAATAAACCAATCATTGTTACAAGCAGAGATAGGTTGTGATGTTCTGGCTCCATCAGACATGATGGATGGAAGAATTGGTAAAATAAGAGAAGCTTTGGATAAAGAAGGACATGAAATGGTTCAGCTACTTTCTTATGCGGTAAAATATGCTTCAAGCTTTTATGGACCGTTCAGAGATGCGGTTGGTTCAAAAGGTTTATTAAAGGGTGATAAGAAAAATTACCAAATGGACTTTAGAAACAGTGACGAGTCAATACGAGAGGTAGCTCTAGATATTAAAGAAGGGGCTGATATGGTTATGGTTAAACCTGGTATGCCCTATCTAGACATAATTAAAACTGTTAAAGATAATTTTAAGATTCCTGTTCTAGCCTATCAAGTCTCAGGTGAATACTCACTATTAAGTAATAGTATTAAAAAAGGTCTAATTGATAAAGGCTCTGTATTAGAGAGTTTGATTTCTTTTAAAAGAGCTGGAGCAAACGCTATAGTAAGCTATTACGCCGATAGAATTAACGATTTAATCAAATAATTATTTTAAAAGATTAATAAAATTAGTCCTAGAAGTTGGAAGGTTTAAATTATTAGGTTTTAGAATACTTTTTTCAAGGTAATCACTAACAAGTTTTAGACCTTTGAGTAAATTTTTTAAATTAACGTTAAGATTGTTTTCATCTATTAAAAAATTTGGAATGTTTTTTTTCTCAGTCGAAGATTTAACATAATAATTAGTTTCATTGTTAATAATCTCTTTTTCAACCATATTTTTTAGTTCTAAATCATATCCCAATAATTTTAACAGTTCCAACTCCCAGAAAATATATTTTTGTATCCAGTTATCAGAAGTTAATATTTCAAAAAATGTATCAATTAATTTAAAAATTTCTTTATTAGATTGAGCTTCAGCCGTAAGAAGCTTTATAAGATGCATAGCTGAGGTAATACAGGATAGTTTTTGATTTTCGTCAAAATAGAGTGGAGTTAAAGCTTTTAAAATTTCTATTTTAAAATAACCAATTCTAGTAACACTTTTAGAATTATAGTTTACATAAATTTTATTGCCAATTTGTAAATAATTTTTAATTTTCTTTGATGTACCACCAAAAATTATCCCTGAAATTTTTCCATGATTTTCTGTAAAAACTTCAGCAATTATTGAATTTTCACTGTATCTATTTTTGGAAACTAAATAAGCGCTATCATCCCAATTCATTTTTTAAAAACATCCTCAAAGCATAAAAAAGCAGCATTCTGTTCTGCGTCTTTTTTTGAAGACCCCTCTGCTGTGAAGAATTTAGTATTCTTTAATTTAACAGCAACTTCAAAGAGTGGTTTATGTCGAGGCCCAGTATTAGATATTAACTTATAAATAGGTAAAACTTTAAAAATTTTAAGCGAGTATTCTTGGAGTTTTGTCTTTGCATCAATTTGAGTTACAACGCTCGCTGTAATATGCTCGCTCCATAAATTGAGAATAAATTTTTCAGTGAAATTTAAACCTTTATCAAGGTAAATCGCTCCAATTACAGCCTCCAAGCAGTCCGCTACTATTTTATCTTCAATTTCAATTTTTTTATTTTTAGGGTTTAAAACTAAAATATATTTTTCTAATTCAATTTTTTTAGCAATTTCTAGACATTTTTTTTTATTTACTAATGAAGCAAATTTTTTATCTAAAACCCCTTCTCTTTCTTCAGGATAAAGTTCTAGCAATTTTTTTGCGATAATAAGACCTAAAACTCTATCTCCTAAAAATTCAATTTTTTCATTATTGTTTATTGAGTCAAAACTTTTGTGTGTTAGGCTTTTAATAAAAATTTTTGGATCAGAAAACTTTAATTTTAATTTTTTTTCTAATGTTGTGGGATTAATTTTCATTAAATAATTTTCTTAAAAAACCTGTCAAATCTTATTGTTTTATGCCATTTCCAAAAAGAAAAAATACTTCCGATTCTAAAATCGGAAGAGAAAAAAATAAATTGAGCTTTACCTACTAAATTGTCTTCATGAACATAACCGACACTAGTCAAATATCTACTATCTTTAGAGCAGTCTCTGTTGTCACCTAAAAAAAAGTAGTGTTGAGAAGGGACTTTAAAATTATCAGAATTTTGAAAACTATAACTTTTTAAATATACACTGGTATGTGTTTTGCCATTTGGAAGTTTTTCCTCAAATGTATTAACATCTATAGTTTGTTTTCCACAATAAATTTTATCATTTTGGGAAGTACTGGATTTTAATATTTGATTATTGTTTACAAAAAGATCACCGTTAATGAATTGAATATTATCACCTGGTAGGCCAATTAGTCTTTTGATATAATCAGTCCTATTATCAGCTGGTGTTTTAAAAACAATAACATCACCAACCTTAGGTTTCTTAGAAAATAGCCTTCCATTTATTATTGGTGGGCTAAAAGGGAAAGAATGCTTACTGTAACCGTAAGAATACTTCGTAACAAACAATCTATCACCAATTAAAAGTGTTGGTTCCATTGATGATGAGGGAATGTAAAATGGTTGAATAAAAAGAGATCTGATAACAATAGCTATTACTAAAGCATAAAAAATTGTCTTAACATTATCAATTATAATATTTTTAGTTATCATTTTTTTTGTAAAATCACGTATGCTATAGAATATTTTTTTTCATCTGAAATTGACAGAAAGAAATCAAAAGATGATATCTTAAATTGCTTTTTAATAATTACTTTAATTTTATCTGTAACTACAAATGATGGTTTACCAAATTTATCGTTAATTATAGTTATATCCTTAAAATTCAAATTATCTCTAAAACCCGTTCCAATTGCTTTGGAAAATGCTTCTTTAGCGGCAAATCTTTTAGAATAATAAGATTTTTTATTAGTTATTTTTTTAGCTAACAATATTTCTGAGCTAGAAAAAACTCTTTTAATAAAACTAATATTTTTAATAGACTTATGTATTCTAATATTTTCTACTATATCAACACCGATACCAAGAATTTTCATATCTATTTATTGGTTATTTTTTTAAATGCCTTAATAGTATTTTTTAAACCATGAGTGAGTGACTCACCTATTATAAAATGACCAATATTAAATTCCGTAATTTCTTTAATTTTACTTAATATAGAAGTGGTTTTATAGTCAAGACCATGACCGGCATGAACCTCAATTCCAAGCTGAACACCAAGTTCTGAACATTTCTTAATTTTTAAATATTCATTTTTAAAATTTTTATTTTCTTTTACCAAATTAGAAATTTTTCCTGTATGCAACTCAACACAAGTAGCATTTAATTCTTTTGCAATTTTTATATCTTTTAACGTTGGGTCAACAAATAAACTTGTTCTAATATTTTTCTTATTAAATAATGATATTATTTCTTTTATCTTTTTTTTATTTTTTATTAGGTTTAATCCACCCTCTGTTGTTACTTCCATTCTTTTTTCTGGAACTATACAAATAAAATTAGGTTTATTTTTTAATGCTATATTTATTATCTTTTTGTTTAGTGAGATTTCTAAATTAGTAATTATTTTTTTATTTTTACAAATTTTAATAACATCAGCATCTTTGATGTGTCTTCTGTCTTCTCTTAAATGTATAGTTACTGAATGAGCTCCACATTTAGTTACATGCTTAGCAATAGTTAATGGATCTGGATGGAACGTTCCTCTTGCATTTCTTATTGTAGCAACATGATCAATATTAACTCCTAGTCTTTTCATTTAATAAATCTACTTCCAGGAACTGTAATTTGAATATTTTTAAGACTTTCAGGAAGGTTGTTTTTCTTAAATGTTGGAACGTCTATCTTCATATGTGAGATAATATTTTTTTTTATTTTTAGTGAATTCTTAGTTGATCTATCGATAATTGAGGCAAAACCAATAAGTTTTGCTCCTGGCTTTGTAATCAACTTCACACATTCTAAACTTGATTTGCCTGTTGTTATAACGTCTTCAATGATTAAAACTTTTGATCCTTTCTTTATATGAAAGCCTCTTCTTAAGGCAAATTTACCATTAACTCTTTCACAAAATATTGTCTCTTTTTTTAGAAGTTTACCAATTTCATAACCAATAATAACGCCACCCATTGCAGGGGCTAAAATCAAATCTATAGATTTAAATTTTTTTTTAATTTTTTTTGCTAGCGAATTACAAATATCCTTAGCTAAATGTGGAAAGCTTAAAAGTTTAGCACACTGGATATATTTAGGTGAATGTAAACCTGACGAAAGAACAAAATGACCTTCTAATAGTGCGTTAGTTTTTTTTAAAATATTTAAAGATTTTTCGTGTGAAAGCATTACGTTCCTTTAACCAGTTATCTTCATGTCTAATGATTTTAAATTTAATTTCCTTTTGTTTTAACTCACTGATAAAATTTGTAAAGTTCTTCAGGTCTTTGATTATTAGATTAAATTTAAAATTAATATATTCTTTAGACTTTTCCTTCATTTCAACACTCGAAATGTTTAAGCTATGACTACCAAGTAAAGTCGTTATCTCTCCTAGCTTTCCTGGTTTATCAGGCAAAGAAATCCATAGCGTAGTATTATATTTTTTAATTCTTTGAGCCTTCTCTTCTCCTTTTTTATACCAATACTTTCTAATTGCTGATCTTGCTTTTCCAGTTTTTGTAACAGGTATCCAGTGCAATGAAGGTGATTTATTTTTAGAAGTGATAATATCCACAACATCTCCATTATAAAGGATACTTTGTAACTCACTATCGTTACCATTAATCTTACAAGCTATAGTGCTATTACCTATTTTGGTATGTACAGCATATGCAAAATCAATCGGTGTTGCATCTTTTGGTAATTTAATTACAGATCCTTTTGGAGTAAAACAAAAAACATTTTCCTGAAACATTTGTAGCTTAGTGTACTCATAAGAGTGTTCTGGGTTTTCATTCTTATCAATAATTTCAACTAAATCTGCAAGCCAATCATACTCTTTCCATGTTAATGAATTAAATTTTTCAGAAGATTTATATTTCCAATGAGATGCTATGCCTCTTTCTGCATATTCGTGCATTTGTAACGTTCTAAGTTGTATTTCAATTGGCCTTCTATTAGGCCCTATAATTGAAGTGTGTAATGATTGATACTTATTAATCTTAGGCGACGAAATATAATCTTTAAATTTTCCAGGTATACAATTCCACTCTTTATGAAATATACCAAGTGCTTTATAACAGTCTTCGATGTTATCAAGTATTATTCTAAATCCAATGATATCTGAAATTTGCTCTAGTGATATTCTTTTTTTTTGAACTTTTCTCCAAATAGAAAAGGGAGTTTTTTCTCTGCCAATAATTTCAGCATTTATTTTGTGTTCATTTAATAATCCACTGAATTGCAATGAAATTGAGTTAAAGCTATTTACTTTATCATCTTTAATTTCATCTAATCTTTTTTTTATAAGTTCTCTTGCGTTATTATTTAGAACTTTAAAAGATAAATCCTCTAGCTCATCTCTAATTCTATGCATCCCCATTCTGTCTGCTAATGGTGCATAAATTTCCATAGTTTCTTTTGCGATACGTTCTTTTTTTTCAATTTTTGAAATTGCATCGATAGTCCTCATATTATGTAATCGATCAGCAATTTTAACAAGCAGAACCCTAATATCTTTTGATGTTGCTAAAATTAATTTTCTAAAATTTTCAGCTTTTGATGTTGATGTGGCTTGATTTTCAAAAACTGATATTTTTGTTACACCATCAACTAAATCAGCAACCTCTTGGCCGAACTCATTCTTTATAGTTTCGTAAGTAGCATGCGTATCTTCAATAGTATCATGAAGCAGTCCTGTTGCTATAGTTGCACTATCTAGCTTTAGTTCTGTTAATATATTAGCTACAGCAATAGGGTGAATTGAATATGGGTCCCCAGAGTCACGTTTTTGATTTGCATGTGCTTTAACAGCAAAATTATAAGCTTTATTTAATTTTTCTGGATTTAAAAACTTGTTGTAAATTTTAACTTTATTTATTAACTCTTCTGAATTAAGCATTTTTAACTATAACATCAATTTATATTTTTTTGATAGATCTTAAATCTTTAATTGGTAAAGAATTAATCAAATTAACTATACTAATCTTAGATTCTGGATGTTTCCAACTCCTATCTATTTCAAATAGTGGCAACAAAACAAAATTTCTCTTAGTCATCATTGGATGAGGAGTTATCAGTTTATTGCTACTTATATTCAAAATTTTTTTATCATAATCAATTATATCAATATCGCATGTTCGTGGGTCATTTTTTTTTGATCTAACCCTGCCTAATTTTAATTCAATAAAGTTACAAATTTTTAATAACTCTAATGGTGCTAGGATTGTTTCAATCTTTATAACAATATTTATGAAACTTGGCATTAAAGGGTTTGGCCAAGATTTTGATAAATAATGGGATGATACTTTTGTTATCCTGATTTTATTCTCTTCTAATTCAGCAATAGCTTTATGAATATTGGTAATTTTGTTACCTAAATTTGATCCTATTGCTAAATATGATTGTTTAACTTGATTTTCTAATGTGTCTTGCTTTTTCACGATTCCAGTCTCTATTTTTTTTAGTAGCTCTTTTATCAAATTGCTTTTTACCTTTGGCAACTGCTATTTCTATCTTGGCTCTGCCTTTTTTAAAATACATCTTTGTTGGAACTAGTGTTAAGCCGTCTCTCTGCATTTTTCCAATTAATTTGTTAATTTCTTTTCTATTTAATAAAAGCTTTCTTTCATCCATCGGATTATGGTTTGAATAACTGGCTTGTTTAAAAGCTGCAATATGAGAATTAATTAAAACTATTTCACCTTCTTTTTCTACAGCGTATGAATCAGCTATATTAACTTTTCCTTCTCTAATTGATTTTATTTCTGATCCCTTAAGAACTATTCCTGCTTCAATTAAGTCTTCAAAAAAATAATTGAAACTGGCTTTTCTATTTAAGCAAATAATTTTTAAACCAGAATTGGTTTTCTTGTTCATTAGAGTAAATTTGCTGATACTAAAGCTTTTTTAACAATATCCTTGGTTGGGCCTGTAACCTTGACCAAAGGTAATCTAACATCATCATCACAAAGACCCAGAAGTTTTGCAGCATACTTAACAGGGCTTGGGTTGCTCTCAATAAACATGGAGTTATGAATAGGCTGGAGTATCTTGTCTAACCTTGTTGCTTCTAATTTATCATGATCAGATTCTGCTGTTGAGGCTTTTTGAAAATCAGAACAAAGTTTTGGAGCAATATTTGCTGTTACACTGATAGCACCTACACCACCTCTTTTATTAAATTCCAAAGCATTATCGTCATTACCTGTAAGTTGAATAAAATCATTACCCATTTTACTTTTTTGTTGATTAACTCTATCAAGATCGCCAGTAGCATCTTTTACACCAACAATATTTTTTAACTCAAACAGCCTAGCCATAGTATCAACAGACATATCGATCACAGATCGTCCGGGAATATTATAAATTAGAATAGGTATACCAATCTTGTCATTAATCGCTTTATAGTGCTGGTATAAGCCTTCTTGGGTTGGCTTATTGTAATAAGGAGTAACTACTAATGCTGCATTTGCACCTGCTTTTTCTGCGTGAGTAGTTAGAGAGATTGCTTCTTTAGTCGAATTAGAACCGGTACCAGCAATAACTATAGTTTTTCCATCACTTTCTTTAACGCATAAATCTATTACTTTTTGATGTTCATCGTGGCTTAATGTTGGCGATTCACCTGTTGTTCCGGCAGGCACCAAACCGTTAGTACCATTTGATATTTGAAAATGAATAAGCTTAATATAAGCTTCTACATCGAGCTCATTATTCTTGAACGGGGTTATTAAAGCAACATTTGATCCTTTGAACATAAATACTTATAACATAGTTTAAAGATTCATTTAGTAAATTTATGCCCAAAAAAATATTTTTTTTTATAAAATCACTATTATTAAGTTCGATAATAATAGGAAATGTATTTGCTGCTGAAATATCAATAATTCCTCTAAAAAAACCTTTTTTAAATGAAGAGGCTCAGAGTGCAAAGATATCACAAGGTATTCTTAAACCCAAACCTAAACCATCCAAAAAAAAAGAGGAGTCTAAAACTACAATAGTCAAAAAAGATCTAAAAAAAATTAATTTTCTTATTCCTAAAAGTAAACCTTTAGTTGTTAAAAAGAACAAACCAGCAGTCAAGAGTAAGTCAAAATACTACAGTCAAAAAGATTATGGAATTGCAAAAAAATCTATTGCGTCAATGCAAAAAAGTCAGTGGTCAACAGCACTATCGCAGTCTAAAAAAGCTAAGGACAAATCTATATATAATTTTATTCAATGGAGACATTTACTAACTACAGGTAACCAAGCAAGTTTTTATGACTATTTAACATTTATAAAAAATAATGAAAACTACCCAAGAATAAGTAGAATTAGGTATTTAGCTGAACACAAGCTTTCAACAGATAAGATCTCACCAAATAAGATTATAAGTTGGTTTAATTCTGAAGAACCATTAAGCGGTTATGGAAAACTAATTCTTGGAGAAAGCTATATATTATCAGGTGATATCAGCAAAGGTACCTCTCTAATTAAAGATGGCTGGATAACTGCTGATCTAAATAGGTCTAATATGAAATTTTTTAGAAAAAGATATAAAAAATATTTAGACACAAATGATTATATTAAACGTGCAGATTATTTAGCTTGGGAAGGTAAATCTTGGGATTTAAAAAGAATGTTAAGATATTTACCTAAAGACTATGAATTGCTTTATACAGCCAGACAAATTTTAATGAGTAAATCTTATGGCGTGGATAATGCTATAAAGAATGTTCCAGCAAAACTTAAAAATGATGCTGGGTTAAATTATGATCGACTTAAATGGAGAAGAAAAAGAGGAAGGGTGGATGATTCCTTGGAGATTATTTTTAAAGTTAAAAATAATAAAGATTATTTAGTTAGACCGGATAAATGGTGGATCGAAAGAGCAATTATGGCAAGGGCTCTTATTTACAAGAAGAAATATGAGTCTGCTTACAAAGTTGCGAGCAAACATACTCTTGATAAAAGCCCAGAATTTGCTGAAGCTGAATGGATGAGTGGGTGGATTGCTTTAAGTTTTTTGGATGATCCTATCTTAGCAATAGATCATTTCAACAGCTTCTATCAAAACGTAGGGTATCCTATAAGTTTATCTAGAGGAGCCTACTGGCTTGGAAGATCATATGAAAAAATTGGTGATAAAAAGCAATCTCAACAATGGTATGAGGAAGCAACTAAGTATTTAACAACATATTATGGTCAATTAGCTCACTTAAAAATTAAACCTAATCAAAAGTTTGAACTTGAAGAACAGCAAAAAATTACAGATGAATATAGAAAATATTTTTATAAAAAAGATTTAGTAAAAATAATTTATCTTCTAGATGAATTGAATAAAGACAAGTATACAAAAAATATTTTAAAACATATTGCTAATGATAATATTGATAGTGGTAGTGAGATTTTAGCTGCAGAGTTAGCATCCAATATATCAAGATATGATTTTGCAATACAAATTTCAAAATTAGCCTCATATGAGAAAAGGTTTCATAATAACTTTAACTACCCAATAATAAGCACCCCCAAATATGTAAATGGCAGAAAAATACCTGAGACAGCATTTATACTTTCATTAATTAGGCAAGAAAGTGAATTTGATATGACAGCTAATAGTCATGCGGGTGCACAAGGTTTAATGCAATTGATGCCCTACACTGCAAAACTAGTTTCAAAACAAGCAAAGCTTTCTTATTCTAAATCAAGATTAACATCTGACCCTGAATATAATATCAATCTTGGATCCCATTATATAGCAGGTCTAATCTTACAATATGATGGCGCCTACCCATTTGCCACAGCAGCCTATAATGCGGGTCCAAAAAGAGTTAAATACTGGAAAAAAATAAATAAAGATCCTCAAAAAAATCAAATTGATTTTGTAGATTGGGTTGAGCTAATTAAGTTTAAAGAAACACGAAACTATGTTCAGCGTGTCATGGAAAACTATAATGTTTATAGGTATATCTTGGAGAAAAAACCTATAGAAATGAAAGACTTCTTCAAAAATCATCCTTTATTTTAATGGCGGAAGAGGTGGGATTCGAACCCACGGTAGGGTTGCCCCTACGGCAATTTAGCAAACTACTGGTTTAAGCCTCTCACCCACTCTTCCACTCTTCCACTCGCATTAGGATATAACCGATTGTATTGAATTTTCAATATTTATAAAGTAATTCTTGAATTATATTATGAAAAATAAGTATTCCGTATTTGCTTTAATCAAAAATGCTTTTTCTTACCATGAGAATTGGCAAAAAGCTTGGAAAGATCCTGCTCCAAAAAAAGAGTATGATGCAGTAATAATTGGTGGTGGTGGTCATGGTCTAGCTACAGCTTACTATTTAGCAAAAAAACACAATATGAAAAATATTGCTGTTGTTGAGAAGGGTTGGATTGGTGGTGGTAACACTGGAAGAAATACTACTATTATAAGATCAAATTATTTATGGGATGCAAGTGCTGGCCTTTACGATCATGCATTAAAACTATGGGAAGGTTTATCTCAAGAAATAAATTACAATGTAATGTTTAGTCAAAGAGGAGTAATGAACCTTGCTCATAACCTACAGGACATAAGGGATTTAAAAAGAAGAACTCATGCTAATAGATTGAATGGGATTGATGCTGTTTATTTAAGTACCGAAGAAGTAAAAAAATTTTGCCCTATCATTAACACATCACCTGATATTCGTTATCCTGTTTTAGGTGGAACCCTACAAAGAAGAGCTGGCACAGCAAGACATGATGCTGTTGCATGGGGCTATGCACGTGGCGCTGATGAAATGGGTGTGGATATAATTCAAAATTGTGAAGTTAAAGGTATTAGACGTAATGGTGATGAAGTTGAGGGGATAGAAACAACTAAAGGATTTATTAAAACTAAAAAAGTTGGTGTAGTTGCTGCAGGTCACTCAAGTGTACTAGCTAATATGGCTGGCTTAAGACTACCTTTAGAAAGTAAACCACTTCAAGCACTGGTGTCCGAGCCCGTTAAACCAATTATTGATACAGTTGTTATGTCAAATGCAGTTCATGCCTATGTTAGTCAATCAGACAAGGGTGAACTTGTAATAGGCGCTGGTACTGATGATTATGTTTCTTATTCTCAAAAAGGAAGTCACGATATTGTTGAAGGAACCTTAAACGCAATTTTAGAGCTCTACCCAATTTTTAGTCGAATGAGAATGCTTAGACAATGGGGTGGTATCGTAGATATTTGTCCAGATGCAAGTCCTATTATCAGTAAAACAACAGTAAAAGGTTTATATTTTAATTGTGGTTGGGGGACTGGAGGATTTAAAGCAACACCTGGTTCAGGGGATTTATTTGCTCACACTATTGCAAATGATGAACCGCATAAACTTAATGCTGCTTTCAATTTAAATAGATTTGTTAGTGGTGACCTTGTTGATGAACATGGTGCGGCGGCGGTAGCTCATTAATGTTTTTAATTACCTGTCCTTATTGTGGTGAACGTGAACAAAGTGAATTTAAAGCTGGTGGCGAAGCTCATATAGAAAGACCAAAACAACCTACGGAATTAAGTGATGGAGAATGGGCTGAATATTTGTTTATGAGAAAAAATATCCAGGGTGTTCAGTTAGAAAGATGGAACCATGCACATGGTTGTAGAAAATGGTTTAATGCGATTAGAAACACCAGTAATGATGAAATAAAAGCAATTTATAAAATGGGTGAAAAACCACCAACTAACTAATCCTATGTCAAAAAATTTGAGAGTAAAAACTAGTAAGTTTATTGATGAAACTACAAATGTTTCATTTAAGTTTAATGGTAAAACTTATTATGGTTTTAAAGGTGATACTTTAGCTTCTGCTCTGTTATCAAATGATGTTCATCTAGTTGGAAGAAGCTTTAAATACCACAGACCAAGAGGAATAATGACAGCTGGATCTGAAGAACCAAATGCAATGGTTCAAATAAATGATAATACAGCTTTAACTGAACCAAATGTCAGAGCAACAGAGATTGAGATCTATGATGGTTTAGAGGCTTCCAGTCAAAACTGTTGGCCTAGTGTAAATTTTGATATTGGAGGAGTAAATAATTTTTTATCCCCTCTTTTACCTGCTGGATTTTATTATAAAACATTTATGTGGCCAGCGAGTTTCTGGGAAAAGTACGAGTATGTCATTAGACATTCTGCAGGTCTTGGAAAATCTCCCACAGAACCAGATCCGGATATCTACGATCATAGATACATTCACTGTGACGTACTTGTGATAGGTGCTGGTATTACAGGGATTATGGCAGCAAAGACAGCTGCAAAAAATAATTTAAAAACTTTATTACTTGATGAAAAAAATGAACTTGGGGGCTCTACAATTTATCAGAATTCAGATCATGTAAAGATTAATGGTCAAAGCTCGTCTACTTGGTTAGAAAATGAAATAACCGAATTAAAAAAATTTAATAATTTAGAAATTAAAACAAGAACGAGTGTTGCTGCATATCATGGTTACAATTATTTACTAGCAAGAGAAAATTTAACAGATCATTTATCAAAAAATGATGCCCAAAATAAAGTTAGACAAAGATTATTAAAAATTAGAGCTAAAAAAGTTATTGTTGCAACTGGTTCATTGGAACGACCAATGGTATTCAATAACAATGATAGACCAGGTATTATGTTATCTTCTGCTGTTAAAAAATATGCAGATTATTATGGTGTTGCAACAGGTCAGAAAAATATATTCTTCACTAATAATGATACAGCTTATGAAAGTGCAATTTCTTTAAATAATAAAGGCATCAAAGTTGAGGCAATAGTTGACATAAGAGAAAACCCTAATTCAGAATTCACTAAAGGAGCTGAAAATTTGGGCATAAAGATTTATAGAAATTATACCATTGTTGACACTCATGGTTATAAAAAATTAAATAAAATCTCAATTATGGAATTATCTAAAGATGGTCAGTCTTTTGCTAACTCTAATATAATCACACAAGATTGTGATTGTTTGGGAATGGCTGGTGGATGGACTCCTGCAGTACACCTATTTACTCAATCAGGTGGCAAATTGAAATTTAGAGATGAAGATCAAGTTTTTATACCCAATAAATACCCCTCAGATCAAATAAGTGTTGGCTCATGTAATGGGGATTTTGAATTAGATGAAGTTATTAATAATACTTCAAAAAGCTTAAAAGAATTTTTTAGTATTGATCAAACTGATTTTGATAATTTGGATGTGCAATGTCCTAAAGATAAAGAGATAAGAAATATTTGGTTACTCCCTTCTAATAAAGTTCTAGGTAAAACAAAACCTTTTGTTGATTATCAGAATGATGCAACAGCTAAAGATATTAAGCTTGCACTAAGAGAAGGTTTTAAATCTATCGAACATGTTAAGCGTTATACAACAACTGGTATGGGTACTGACCAAGGTAAACTTGGTAACATGCATGCACTCGGAATTATTGCTGATACAGCTGGCATTAAAGTTGGAGAGCTTGGTACAACTACCTTTAGACCCCCTTATACACCACTAACCTTTGGTACAATGGTTGGTCGAAATGTTGGTGAATATTTTGATGCATTTAGAAGAACACCCATGAATGATTGGCATATTGAAAATAAAGCTGAATTTGAAAATGTTGGACAATGGAAAAGAGCTTGGTACTACCCAAAAAATGATGAGACAATTAATGATGCTGTTCAAAGAGAAAGTAAAGCAGCAAGAGATAGTGCTGGTATTTTAGATGCTTCAACACTTGGTAAAATTGACATTCAAGGAACTGATTCTTCAGAATTTTTAAATAGAGTTTACACTAATGCTTGGTCAAAACTTGCTATTGGTAAATGTAGATATGGTTTGATGCTTAATGAAGATGGTATGGTTTATGATGACGGTGTAACAACGCGTCTTGACGAAAATCACTATATTATGACAACGACTACTGGTGGTGCTGCAAATGTATTAAGTAAACTTGAAGATTACCTTCAAACGGAGTGGCCTGAATTAGATGTATACTTATCATCTGTTACAGATCATTATGCAACAGCAAGTGTTTGCGGTCCTAACAGCAAAAAAATATTAAATAAAATAATCCCAGATTTAGATTTATCTGATGAAAACTTTCCTCATATGTCATTTAAAAATGCAAAGATTGACAATATAAAATGTAGAGTGATGAGAATTAGTTTCACAGGTGAGCATAGTTATGAAATTAATGTTCAGGCAAACTTTGGTAAATCTCTTTGGGAAAAATGTATGGATGCTGGGCAAGAGTTTAAAATTACTCCCTATGGAACTGAAACAATGCACCTATTAAGAGCTGAAAAAGGATTTATTATCGTTGGTCAAGATACAGACGGAACAATGACTCCTATTGACTTACAGATGGACTGGATTGTAAGCAAAAAGAAATATGATTTTATTGGAAAACGATCACTTTATAGATCAGATACGATGAAAGAAGACCGTAAACAGCTGGTTGGTTTAATAACCGATAATCCAAGTGAAGTTTTAGAAGAAGGTGCACAGATAGTTGCTAACACCAATGCAACACCAGTTGAAATGCTTGGTCATGTTACATCAAGTTATTACAGCCCAAATTTAAATAAATCTATTGCACTTGCTGTTGTTAGAGGGGGAAAAAATATGATGGGTCAAAAATTAATTATTGCAATGGAAAATAAGAATATTAACGTGACTATTGTCGATCCAGTTTTTTTTGACAAAGAAAATGTGAGGTTAAATGCTTAATTACAACACATCTATCAAGCAAGATAAAATATACTCAGATTTAGAGATAAAAGAGATCAAGCCAATTATGAAATTAATTATAAGAGGCAAAACAAAAGATTTTATTACCGCTATTGGAAAAAATTTGAATATGATCTTACCAATTGAAGCTAACACATCTACAGCTGGTGAAGCTTTAACAGCTTTATGGTTAAGTCCGGATGAATGGATGTTAATTTCAAACAAAACTATAAGTGAAGAAACTAATACTTACGAAGATGAAGATAATTTGATTAAAAATATCTCAAAAACTAAATTGGGTGCAATTACAGATGTCAGTGATCAATTCGTAATGATTAATATAAAAGGAAATAAAGTTTTTGATTTATTTGCAACAGGATCACCATTTAATTTTAATGAATTTAAAAATAAAAAAGGATCAGTTACTCAAACTATACTGTCTCATATTGATGTAATTATACATCTTACGGAAATAAATAACGTAAACTTATTCGTTAGACGCTCTTTTTCTGAGCATTTACACTCATGGCTAAATGACAGTGCGTCAAGGTTATAAGCTTAATTTTTCTTAAATTTTTGCTATACGAAGAGTATGAAAAAAATACTTTTAGTGGTGCTATTAGCACTTTTGCCCTTATCTCTTAACGCAGAATCTCAACTTAATCAGATCTTATCTTCTGGTGAGTTAAAAGTTGGAACAACAGGTGATTGGGATCCAATGAGTATGAAAGATCCAGCTACAAACAAATATGTTGGTTTTGATATTGATGTAATGCAAGAATTAGCAAAAGATATGGGAGTTAAGGTTACTTTCATACCTACAGAATGGAAAACAATAGTTTCAGGTATAACTTCTGGAAGATATGACGTTTCAACAAGTGTTACTAAAACAGCAAAAAGAGCTTTAGTTGCTGGATTTACAAATTCTTATTACAAATATGGAACAGTTCCATTGGTATTAAAGAAGAACCTTAAAAAATTTCCAACATGGGAATCTTTAAATAGTGAAAAAGTTACAATTGCAACTACTCTTGGAACTTCTCAAGAAGCGAAAGCAAAAGAATTTTTTCCAAAATCAAAATTAAAATCAATTGAGTCTCCTGCTAGAGACTTTCAAGAAGTTTTATCTGGAAGAGCTGATGGTCACATCACAAGTTCAACAGAAGCAAACAAGCTTGTTATTAAATACCCTCAATTAGCGATTGTACAAGATGGTGGTAAAAATCCAGCTGTATTAGCTATGATGGTTGATCAAAAAGATCAAGTTTGGATTAACTATGTTAATCAGTGGATTGAAGTGAAAAAAGCTTCAGGCTTCTTTGAAAACTTACTTAAAAAGTACAACTTAAAAAGCTTATAAAATTTCAATTTAGATATTTAAGGGTATAATTTAATTAGTGAAAAAACTAATTTTACTATTACCCTTAATATTAACATCATGTGGGTCTGCTGAACATGAGTGGGCATGGTATATACTTTCTCCAAACAAGGTTAATGGCTTAACTAACTTAAAATTTCTTTTAAGTGGGATGGGTCTAACAATCTACATTTCTGTAATTTCAATTATAATATCAATGTTTTTAGGATTTGTAGTTGCAATACCTTCTTTGGCTAAGAATAAGTTTTTAACTTACATAAATATTGGATACGTTGAAATTGTAAGAGCTATACCATTATTAGTTTTAATTTTGTGGGTTTACTACGGGCTTCCTATAATGACAGGATTAAGCTTTAGTCCATTTGTTTCAGGTATTATTGCATTAGCAATAAGTGAAAGTGCTTTTCAAGCAGAAATTTTTAGAGCAGGTATAAACTCAATTAAAAAATCACAGTGGGAAGCTGGCTCATCATTAGGTTTAACTTTTTATAAAAGATTGAGGTTAGTAATACTTCCACAAGCAATTAAAAATATCTTGCCTGCATTAGGTAACCAGTTTGTATATGTATTAAAGATGTCTTCACTAGTATCAATCATAGGTATTGCTGACTTAACAAGAAAAGCTAATGAATTAGTTGTTTCAACATATAGACCTCTTGAGATTTACACATTCTTAATTCTAGAATATTTAATCTTAATATTAATTGTTTCTTTCTTTGTAAGAAAATTAGAAAAAAGACTTAAACAAGATGGAAATAACTAATGAATGAATTAAATAACACAAACTATGATATTTCGTTTAGCGATGGTGTGGTTACATTCAAAAATATCAATACCACAATTGGTTTTGTTAGATATAACGAGGAAGCAGAAGTTGAGTATATTTTTGTTAATCCCATTTTTAGACGTAAAGGACTTGCTAAAAAGCTATTAAGTATTGTTGAAGAAAAAACTAAAATTGAGCCTACACCACAAGACCCAATCAGTCCTTTGGGTGAAAGACTATTCAAAACTATCAAATAAGAGATTAATTAGAAACCTGGGGCGCCGAGTTACAGAACGCCCCATATAGCTTTAATTTTTTTTAGATTTTCTATAATCCCAAGGATAATCAAACTCCATAGACCACATGCCTATGTTATTGATTCTTGCATAATTCTCATCTGCGATAAACTTTTTTGAATATCTTCTGTAAGCAAATGCATAGCCACTTCTAACTAAATAACTTGATAGGCTTTCATTATTAACAAAACATTCTGCTAGTGTTCTTTTGTATTGATCTTTTCCCTCACTAATACATTCAACATTATTATTTCCAATTTTATCAATGAGAATTTGCTTTGCTGTAACTCCACAAGGGTCTTTTGAACCTTCTTTAAGACAAGTTTGCTTTAATTCAGGTGTATCTATTCCAGTAAATCTAATTTTTTGTCCATTAAGATGAATTGTGTCACCATCTACAACTCTAAGATCTTGTGTTTTGACTTGATTAAAAATTAAGAAAAATATTAGTGAAGAAACACTAATAACTAAAATGATTTTTTTTTTGTTTAAAAACATTATTTAAAAAATATCCAATGAATATAATTACTACAATACCTATAAACCAATTGGTTGCCATTATAGTGTAGAATATATCTGAGTAATCTCCACCTCTGATATTAATTACATACCAAAGAGACAAAAAAGGTAAAGCTGATAACCTTAAAACACTTAAATAAAGACTATAGATAGGTTTCTTAACAGCTTGAAATACAGCTGTAGTTATAAAAAACACAGGGTAAACAGGCGCAATTAATGCAGCTACTCTTAAATATATAGCACCATGAAATATAGCTTCTTGGTTATCTGTAAATTGAGATACAAAAAACTCTGCACCAAAAAATAATATAACACCTGCTACAGCCATAAAAGATGATCCGAATAATAGAGCTTTAGTATACAGTTCTCTTATACGATCATAATTCTTAGCACCAAAATTTTGTCCACCAATAGAAAGTACTGCAGTGTTCAATCCAATAACTGGTAATAAAAAAACTTGTTCCACTCTTAAGGCTGCACCATAACCAGCTGTTGCAAGATCACCAAATTGACCGATAAAATATAAAATATTAAAAATACCTACACCAATAAACAGCATGCTAATCATAATAGGTAGCGCTTGAGTGAACAATTCTTTTAATAATATTAATTTAGGAATAAAGCATTTAATTGATAAATACTTTCTCAATTTACATGCGTAGATTTTATACGCTAAATAAAAAGTACCTACGGACTGTGCAATTACAGTTGCTATAGCAAGACCACCTATACCATAAGCTGGAACAATTCCGTATCCCCAGATAAATAATGGATTTAAAAATATGTTTAAAAAGAAGCTAAATATTAAAACATTTCTATAACTTTTAGTATCTCCTTGAGCATTCAAGGCTCCATTTAAAGAGATTTGAATCATTACAATGAAAGTACCATAAAAAATTATATCTAAATATTCTCTAGTTAAGGCTATACTAGCCGCATCAGAGCCCATTACTGTTAAAAGAAAATTAGATGCATTTAATCCAAACAAGGTGACAACAACAGAAATAATCAGTGCAAAGATTACAGATTGAGCGATTAACAATGATGCTTTATTATCTTTTTTTGCACCTAATAAATTACCAATGCATGAGTTTGTTGCAGCACCAATACCAACCCCAACAGCAATTATTACAAAATATATAGGAAATGATTTAGCGATTGCACCTATAGCTTCAGCAGAAATTCTACCAGCAAACCAAGTATCAACTAAATTATAAAATGTTTGAAATAATGAACCTACACTTGCAGGGATTGTTACTTTTCTAAGTAGTTCCCAAATGGGATCTTTGGTTAATTTTAATGCTTTAGACAATTAATATTCCTATTTGAATTCTTTTTGAAATATATGCTTTGAACCACTCTTTTTAGCAAGAGTTATCTGTTTCTGTCTCATACGGAACCTACTTTTTTGAATTTCTGTTAAATTATCATGACAATTAGTGCATGAAACACCTTCTTCATATTTGTTAGATTTCTTATCCTTGGGTGAAACAGGCTTTCTGCAACCACTACATATTGAATAAGTGCCTGTTACCAACCCATGTTTAACACTGATTCTGTTATCAAAAACAAAGCATTCACCGCCCCATAAACTCTCATTTTGTTTGACATTTTTTAAGTAGTTAAGAATTCCACCTTTTAATTGAAAAACATTTTTAAAACCTTTTTTCTCTAAAAAAACAGAAGCTTTTTCACATCTAATTCCACCCGTGCAAAACATGGCAATGGTTTTTTTTTTATCAAGTTTATTTAAATATTTTGGAAATTCTCTAAAATTAACTACGTCAGGATTAACTGATTTTTTAAAAGTACCAACTTCATATTCAAATGGTTTTCTTGAGTCTAGTACCAGTGTTTCTTCATCAGCAATAAGTTTATTCCATTTTTTTGGATCTACATGGTTATCTTTTTTATTTTTTGAGGATAAAGTAAACCCCATTGGAACAACTTCTTTTTTAATTTTAACTTTTACCTTGTGAAATGGTTGAAATTTACTATTAGAGGAATTTTCACTATCAAACTTTTTAAAGTCTAATATTTTTCTAATCTTAGTGATTGCTGCTTTTAGATCTAAAGGTTTACCAGATATTGCTGCATTAATACCCTCACTAGCAATAATAACAGTTCCTCTAATATTCTTCTTAACTAAAAAATTCTGAAGTAAAATCTTATTTTTTTTTAGTGTGTTAAGTTTTTTAAATTTATAAAAACCAAATATTTCAAACATTATAAAAGTCTACAAACAGTCATACCATCTCCTAAGGGTACTATAATTTGTTCCACTCTTTTATCTTGTGCAACATGGGCATTAAACTCTCTGATATTTAATGTAAATTTATCAACGTTAGCTTCATCAGCAACTTCACCATGCCATAAAACATTATCAATAATAACTAAGCCATTTTTATCTAATAATTTTAATGATCTTTCATAATATTCTTTGTAATTCATTTTATCTGCATCAATAAAAATCATATCAAATTTATCATTTTTTAATTCTTCTAAACTTTTAAGAGCTGGCTTTATTATTGTCTTAATTTTATGATCTTGATTAGCTTTTTTAAAAAAATCTATTGCAATTCTGCTTGTCTCTTCATTCTTATCTAGTGCTACAAGTTTGCCGTCATCAGGTAATGCTAGGGATATTGATAGTGCACTTAAACCAGTAAAGGTTCCAACCTCCAGTACATTTTTAATATTAGAAATTTTGATAATTAAATGTAGAAAATGACATTGAGATGTAGCTACTTGCATTCTCTTAACGTCACCAAGTGTATTATTATAATTAATTATTTCTTGCTGAACTGGGTTTAGCTTTAAACTGAAATTATCTATATATTTTTGAAGTTTTTCAGTAATTTCAAGGTTCTTACCCATGATATTAAAGTTTCTTCTTTAATATCTCGTTTATTAGTTGGGGGTTAGCTTTGCCATTTGAAGCTTTCATGGCCTGTCCAACAAAGAAACCAAATAGCTTTTCTTTTCCCTGTTTATATTCAATAGCTTTTTCTCTGTTATCATTAATTATTTTATCAATTAAAGTCTCTAATGCTTTAGGGTCGCTTTCTTGTTTTAAGCCTTTTTCTTCAACAATTATTTGAGGATCTTTGTCACCATCAATCATTAATTCAAATATCGTTTTACCTATTTTTCCAGAAATTGTTCCATTCTTGATTAGATTGATTAATTTTGCTAAATTTTTTGCACTTATGGGGCTTTGAGATATTTCTAAATTTTTATTATTTAAAATAGCAAACAACTCACCTGTAATCCAGTTAACGGCTAACTTTATGTCTAAGTTCTTGCCCATCTTTGCAACTACCTCTTCAAAATATTTTGCCGTATCAATATCTGACACTAAAATTGTTGCTTCATAAGGGGATACTTTAAATTTATCAATAAATCTTTTCTTTTTTTCGTCTGGTAGTTCTGGAATATCTAATTTAAGTTTTTCAATGAACTCGTCTGTTACCTCTAATGGTAATAAATCTGGATCTGGGAAATATCTATAATCATGAGCATCTTCTTTAGATCTCATGGATCTTGTTTCGTTTTTTTTAGTGTCAAACAATCTTGTTTCTTGGTCAATCGTTTTACCCTCTTCAATTAAATCAACTTGTCTATTAGCTTCATAATCAATGGCCATTTGCATAAATTTAATTGAGTTTACGTTTTTAATCTCACAACGTGTTCCAAGTACATCAGAACCCTTGATACGAACTGAAATATTAACATCTGCTCTTAAAGAACCTTCTTGCATATTTCCATCACAAGTTCCTAAATATCTCATAATAGATCTAAGTTTTTTTACATAAGCGCTGACTTCATCAGGAGTTCTCATGTCAGGTTTACTAACAATTTCCATTAAAGCTACACCCGATCTATTTAAATCAACTAATGTATTTTGTGGATCCATATCATGAATACTTTTTCCAGCATCTTGCTCTAAATGTAATCTTTCAATACCAACTTCTTTAGGGCCGTTTTCCATATCAAGTATAACAGTACCCTCTCCTACTATTGGAAATTTAAATTGTGAAATTTGATAACCTTGAGGAAGGTCTGCATAAAAATAGTTTTTTCTATCAAACACAGATCTTTTATTTATTTGTGCTTTTAAACCTATACCAGTTTTGATTGCTTGTTTTACACAATACTCATTAATCACTGGAAGCATTCCAGGAAAAGCAGCATCGACCAAACTAACTTGAGTATTAGGTTCTGCACCAAAAGTTGTTGATGAAGATGAAAATAATTTTGAGTTTGATGTAACTTGTGCATGGACCTCAAGACCAATTACTACTTCATAAACATTATTATATCTTTCGATTAAATATTCTGAACTATCTTTTGTCATTTATTTAATCCACCAGTCAGTAATTTTATTTTTAAATTCAATTTTTTCTTCCATTGCATAAGCAATGTTTAAAATATTTTGTTCATCAAAAGCTTTACCTATGATTTGTAAGCCTAATGGATAACCTTTGGCATCTACACCAGCTGGTATAGAAATAGCTGGTAATCCTGCTAAGTTCACTGGGACTGTAAATATATCATTTAAATACATGGAAACTGGATCATTAGTTTTTTCTCCAATTTTAAATGCAGCGCTTGGCGTCGACGGAGTTAATATTGCATCAACTTTTTTATAAGCTTCATCAAAATCATTTTTAATTAGTTTTCTAACTTTTTGAGCTTTTATGTAATAAGCATCATAATAACCTGATGATAAGACATATGTACCAATCATTATTCTTCTTTGAACTTCCTCACCAAAACCTTCGGATCTGGTTTTTTCATACATATCAATTAAGTTTTCACCCTTAGATCTAAATCCATACTTAACACCATCATATCTTGCTAGGTTCGAAGAAGCTTCAGCTGGTGCTACTATATAATATGCTGGTAATGCATAATTTGTATGGGGCAATGAAATGTCAACTATTTCTGCACCACAATCTTTTGCATACTCAATTCCTTTAGTCCAAAGGTCTTCAATTTCTTTGGGCATTCCGTCAACTGTATATTCTTTTGGAATTCCAATTTTCTTACCCTTAATATTATTTGTTAATTCTTTGCTATATGCATTTCTCTTAAAATCAATTGATGTTGAATCTTTCTCATCATATGTGCTAATAATTTCTTGAAGCAGAGCACAATCTTTTACATTTTTAGACATGGGGCCTGCTTGATCTAGAGATGATGCAAAAGCAACAATACCATACCTTGAACAGCTACCATAAGTAGGCTTTAGACCTACTGTGCCAGTAAATGAAGCAGGTTGTCTTATAGATCCACCTGTATCAGTTCCAATTGTAATAGGTGTTAAATTGGCTGCTAGGGCTGATGCTGACCCACCAGATGAACCACCTGGCACTAAATCTTTATCTATTGGGCTCTGTACACTTCCAAAAAAACTTGTTTCATTAGAAGATCCCATTGCAAACTCATCACAATTTAATTTACCAAGTAAAATTGCTCCTTCGTTCCAAATATTTTGAGTAACTGTCGACTCGTATGGTGGGATAAAATTATTTAGAATTTTACTACCCGCTGTTGTCTTTACTCCATTTGTGCAAAACAAATCTTTAACAGCCATTGGAATTCCTGGTAGCTTTAAATCAAAGTTTGGTTTTTGATCGAAGGCTCTGGCTTTATCAAGTGCGTTAGAAAAATCTTCTGTAATATAAACATTTAAATCTCTAGATTTTTCTCCTCTATCAATAAAAGCTTTTGTAGTTTCTTCTGATGAAATTTTTTTATCTTTAATACTTTTAACTAGATCAGTTAGAGTAAGTGAAGTGATGCCTGACATTATTCAACCACCCTTGGTACAACAAAAAAATCTTCATTTTCATCTGGAGAATTTTTTAAAACTTGCTCTCTAATATTGCCACTTTTAACTTCATCTATTCTTAATTTTAATGTTGTTTCAGCAACAGAAGTTAAAGGTTCTACGTTATTGGTATCGAGTTCTTTCAATTTTTCAATAAAATCAAATATAGAGTTCATATCTCCAGCTAACTTTTTAGCTTTTTCATCATCAACTGAAATTCTTGATAATTTAGATATGTGCTTTATTGTTTTAAGATCAATTGTCATGTGGTAATTAAATATGTCGGCAAACTATCACTTAAGTATAAAATATACAATATGATCACAATTGAAGATTTTAAAATAAAACACTCAAATAAAGTACGATTTATTGGTTTAGATTTGGGGTCTAAAAGAATTGGTGTCTCTATTTGTGATGAAAAACAATCAATTGCGACACCGTTTAAAACTATAAATAAAACAAATACTAATGAACTTATTGATCAACTTAATGTGATTATTAAAGAAAACAATATTGGTGGTATCATTATTGGTAATCCAGTAAATATGGATGGTTCACTTGGAAGGTCAGCTCAATCTGTTAACGACGTTGCATTAAATATTTCAAAATCTATTGATCTACCTGTAATTCTTTGGGATGAAAGGTTATCAACAGTTGGAGCCTTTAACATCTCAAGTTTTTTGGATATTAACGTATCCAAAAGAGTTAAAACTATCGATCAAAATGCAGCAGCTTTTATTTTGCAAGGAGCTATAGACTTTTTAAACAATTAATACTTGCCATAGGTATACTTAATAGTTATAGAGTTAGTTTTAATGGCAACCAAAACAAATAAAGCTATTAAAATATCTCAAAAACACCTCCTAGGTATACAAGATCTATCCATAAATGATGTTAATTTAATTTTAGATGAGGCCAAGACTTTTATTAAACTTAACCAAAGTAAAAATAAAAGATTGAATATCTTGGGTGGTAAAACTCAAATTAATTTATTTTTTGAACCCTCCACTAGAACACAAAGTTCATTTGAATTAGCTGGAAAAAGATTGGGTGCTGATGTTATGTCAATGAACATGGCGAACTCTGCGGTTAAGAAAGGTGAAACTCTAATAGATACCGCAATGACTTTAAATGCAATGCATCCAGATATAATTGTAATTAGACATCAAGATTCAGGTGCATGTAATCTTTTATCTCAAAAAGTAAACTGTGCAGTGCTTAATGCTGGTGATGGAAGCCGTGAACACCCTACTCAAGCTTTATTGGATGCTTTAACAATTATAAATCGTAAAAAGAAAATTGAAGGTTTAAGAGTTGCGATTTGTGGTGACATAACCCATTCACGTGTTGCAAGATCAAATATTTATCTTCTAAATATGTTGGGTGCAGAAGTTAATATTATTGCACCATCAAATTTAATGCCAAAAGAAATAGAGAAGTTTGGCGTTAATACATTTACAGATATGAAAAAAGGTCTGAAAGATTGTGATATTGTAATGATGCTAAGGTTACAAAATGAAAGGATGACTAGTTCTTTCTTGTCTTCTAATAGAGAATACTATGAATATTATGGACTAACTCCAGATAAGCTTGCTCATGCAAAAGATGATGCTTTAATTATGCATCCAGGTCCGATGAATAGAGGGATCGAAATTGATACAAAATTAGCAGATGACATTAACAGAAGCGTGATTAAGGAACAGGTTGAACTAGGTGTTGCAGTAAGAATGGCTTGTTTAAAAATATTTTGTGAATAAATGAAAAAACAATACTTTATAAATGCAAATATAATTGACCCTCATAACTCTATCAATGAGAACGGTGGATTAATTATTGGTGAAGATGGTTTGATTGAAGCTATTGGTAAAAAAGTAAATTCTAATAACATTCCTTCAAGAGAAAAGATAATAGACTTAAATGGCAAATATATATTCCCAGGTCTTGTTGATATGCGTGTCTTTGCAGGCGAGCCTGGTTATGAATATAAAGAAAATTTTAGAACTCTGAGTAATGCAGCGCTTGCAGGGGGTGTTACTTCAGTTGTTACTATGCCTAATACGGATCCAATTATAGATAACGTTTCAATAGTAGATTTTTTAAAAAGACGTGGAAGAGACAAATCTAAAATTAATGTTTTTCCAAGTGCCGCTCTTACAAAAAATATTGAAGGAACTACCATGACTGAATTTGGTCTACTTCAAAGTAGAGGAATAATTGGATTTACTGATGGAGTTAAAACAATTCAAAATACTAGACTGATGTCTCGTATAATGAACTCAGCTAAAGATTTGGGCACACTAATCATGCAACATGCTGAAGATTATGATTTATCTAAAAATGGAATGATTAATTCTGGAATTATTGCAACTAAACTTGGGTTATCTGGAATACCTGCTGTTGCTGAAAGAATAATTATTGAAAGAGATCTAACGTTACTTGAAAACATTAAATGTAGATATCATATATCACAAATATCTGCTGCAAAATCTGTTGAGATTATTTGGGAAAGAAAAAATAAAGTTAAGTTTACGACAGGTGTCTCCATAAATAACCTTTCGTTAAATGAAAATGATATAGGTGATTTCAGAACTTTCTTAAAGTTATCACCACCATTAAGAACTGAAGAAGATAGAATTGCGCTAGTACAAGGATTAAAAGATGAAATTATAGACGTTATTGTATCTGATCATAAACCAGAAGATGAAGAACAAAAAAGATTAACGTTTGCACAAGCATCTACAGGAGCATCTGGAATAGAAACGCTTTTATCACTAAGTCTAGAGTTATATCACAATGGATCTGTTAAATTAGAAACTATAATTAAAGCCTTAACATCAAACCCTGCAAAAATTTTAAAAATTGATAAGGGTAATCTTTCAGTGGGTAATGAAGCAGATTTTTGTATTGTAGATATAGATAAGCCATGGGTTGTTAAAAAAGATAAACTTATCTCCAAATCAAAAAACACTTCCATTGAAGACAAAAAACTCCAAGGTAAAGTCACTAATACATTTGTAAAAGGTGAAGAACTATTTAAGTTATAATAATGGAATATATAATTGTTGCGTTAAGCTCATATTTATTAGGATCAATACCTTTTGGTTTTATACTTACAAAAATATTTTTAAAAAAAGATATTAGAGATATTGGCTCAGGAAACATTGGGGCTACAAATGCTTTTAGAACAGGTAATAAAACGTTAGGCTACGCAACTTTATTGCTAGATATAACTAAAGCTGTATTGCCCGTTTTATATGTAAAATTTAATTATCCTGATTACATCTTTATTGCATCACTAAGTGCATTCTTGGGACACGTTTTCCCTATATGGCTCAAGTTTAAAGGGGGTAAGGGTGTTGCAACATATGTTGGAATATTATTTTCAATAAACATAATTCTGGGTTTGGTATTTGTTGTTAGTTGGGCTGTTACATTTCTTATTTCAAAATACTCATCACTTTCATCACTTGTTGGTAGTTTAATGGTTCCAATTTATTTAATAATTTTTGAAAATTATAATTCAATTTTTTTCATAATAATGTTTATACTTATATTCTATACACACAGAGAAAACGTCGAACGATTGAAAAACAAAGAAGAAACCAAGACTAAAATTTATTGATTTGACTATCTGAGTCTTTTAAGTAATTTGTTTAGTAATGAATCTTGTAGTCGTAGAAAGTCCAGCTAAAGCAAAAACTATCAATAAATACCTAGGTGATGATTATATTGTGTTAGCAAGTTATGGTCATATTAGAGATCTTCCTTCGAAAAATGGCTCTGTTGATCCAGAAAATAATTTTAAAATGGAATGGGAAGTAGATAGTTTTTCTAAAAAATATCTTAAAGAAATTACAGATGCAGCTAAAATTTCTTCAAAAATTATACTAGCAACTGACCCCGACCGAGAGGGAGAAGCAATTGCTTGGCATGTTAAAGAATATTTAAATGAGAAAAAATTGATTAAAGGCAAGCATGTCGAAAGAGTTGTTTTTAATGAGATTACAAAAAAAGCAGTCATTCATGGAATTGAAAACCCACGACAAATAGAGCCACTACTTGTTGATGCCTATATGGCTAGAAGAGCCTTGGACTATTTAGTTGGCTTTAACATATCACCAATTTTATGGACAAAGCTGCCTGGTTCTAAATCTGCAGGACGTGTTCAATCAGTTGCTTTAAAATTAATTACAGAACGAGAACATGAAATAGAGCTTTTTGATCCTGAAGAATTTTGGACTTTAAGTGTTCAATTCAACGACAATGACAAAAACTCTATATTAGCAAGTATCACTCAATTAAATGATGAAAAAATTGAAAAATTTTCTTTTAAGAATAAAGCTGAGATTGATAAAGCAATTGGAGAAGTTAAGTCTAAGAAGTTCAATATAATTGACATCTCAAGCAAGGTTGTTAACAGAAACCCTTCAGGGCCTTTTACTACCTCTACATTACAGCAAGTTTCTTCTGGTAGATTAGGATTTGGAGCATCACGAACAATGCAGATAGCTCAAAAACTTTATCAAGGTATAGAAATGGACGGTGAAACTATTGGTCTTATCACGTACATGCGAACAGATGGTACTAATCTATCTACGGACGCTATAGACACTTTCAGGAAATATATCAAAAATGAGTTTGGAGATGAATATGTTCCAGATAATGCAGCAAGTTATTCTGGTAAAAAAGCTAAAAATGCTCAAGAAGCACATGAAGCAATTAGACCTACAGATATTATGCGTGCACCAGATACAGTTAAAAAATATCTAAGTCCAGATCAACATAAACTATACGATTTAATTTGGAGTAGAGCACTATCCTCTCAAATGAAACCTGCTCAATTTGATAGAAATACTATTATGATAAGTTCAGATGATAATAGAACAATCTGTAAAGCAAGTGGATCTGTTATTAAATTTGATGGGTTTTTGAAAGTTATGAAAGACAGCAAAAAAGATGATGGTGAAGATATCCTTCCTGAAATGAATAAAGGTCCAGTCAATATAGAGGCGCTATTAGATGAACAGCATTTTACACAACCACCACCAAGATACTCAGAAGCAAGTTTAGTTAAGAAATTAGAGGAGCTTGGTATTGGAAGGCCCTCAACTTATGCAAGTATAATATCCGTTATATCTACAAGAGGATATGCAGAGGCAATTAATAAAAGGTTTCACCCAACAGATCGTGGTAAATTAATTTCTGCTTTTCTTGAAAAACTTTTTTCGAAGTATGTTGACTATAACTTTACTGCAAGCTTAGAAAACCAGCTTGATGACATTACTACCGGTAAGGAGGGATGGATAAAAGTTCTAGAGTTATTTTGGAAAGATTTTAATCAAAATGTATCTGACGTTAAAGAGAAAAGAACTAGAGAAGTTTTAGATCTGTTAAACGATAGTCTAGGTAGTTTAATTTTTGAAAGAGATAAAGATGGAAATATTAATAGACAATGTAAGTTATGTGATAACGGATCATTAAGTTTAAAAAATAGTTTTAGAGGTGGTGCTTTTATAGGTTGTTCAAATTATCCAGATTGTAAGTTTACTAGACCTCTTTCTAAAGCTAAAGCAGCTGCTCAATCTCAACTGGCAGAACCTAAGTTTATAGGAAAACATGAAAATGGTAATGACATGTATCTTAAAAACGGAAGATTTGGCCCCTACATACAATATGAAAAAATTGATGAAATAAAGGAAGAGGTTATTGTTGAGACAAAAAAAAAAAAGAAAACAAAAAAAAAGAAGATAGAAAAAGATGATAATAATTTAAGAAATGTGTCTATTCCTAAAGGAATTACATTAGATAGTGTGGATCTTGATAGGGCAAAATTTTTGTGCTCATTACCAAAAAGTTTGGGCATTAACCCTGAAAATCAAAAAGATATAATATTGAATTCTGGAAGATTTGGTCCATATTTAAAATGTGAAAATAAATCAGCAAGAATTGAAAATGTTGAAGAAATATTCTCGATTGGTCTTAACAGGGCAATTACTCTAATAGCAGAAGCTAAACCAGGTAGAATGTCTACATCAATCATAAAAGATCTAGGAGAGCACCCAGAAGATAAAAAACCTGTTAGGGTAATGAAAGGTCAATATGGGCCCTATATCAAGTATAAATCTCTTAATGCAACTATACCAGAGGAAAAAGACCCCTTAGAACTTAATATGGAAGAAGCTTTAATATTGATTGAGAAAAGAAAAGAATACGATAAAAATAAAAAAAGTAAAAAAAGTAAAAAAAGGAAAAAATGAAAAAAATAGCTTATGTTGGAGTAATACTA
>CAJQRT010000005.1 GCA_905612335.1 uncultured Candidatus Pelagibacter sp. | reverse complement strand
AAAGCATATTCCAGGTCACGGTTTGGCTAAAGTCGATAGTCATAAAAAAACTCCCACAATCAACAAGGAATTAAGATATCTAAATAATAATGATTTTATAGCATTCAAAAATAAAAATAGTTTGTTTGCAATGACGGCGCATCTTATTTATAAAAAAATTGATAAAGTTAATACAGCAACACATTCGAAGAAAATTATAAAATTAATAAGAAACCAAATTAAATTTAAAAATATTTTGATGTCCGATGATATATCAATGAAGAGTTTAAAAGGCTCTATAGCAATTAATACAAAAAAATCCTTTAGTGCTGGTTGCGATCTAGTTCTTCATTGTAATGGAAATTTAAAAGAAATGAATGATGTGGCTCTTTATTCACCGACTATAAGTAAGTTTATTATAAAAAAAACATCACAATTTTATAAGATTATAAGTTAATATTTGATATGTCTGACACCGATTCTAAAAACTTTAATGTTGATCTTGATAATTATAATGGCCCGCTTGATGTTTTATTAGATTTAGCAAAAGCTCAAAAGGTCAACCTTGAAAATATTTCTATAACATTACTAGCTGATCAATTTCATAATTATATTACTAACGAAAAAAATCTTAATCTAGAATCTGCTTCAGAATATTTATTGATGGCTACCTGGTTAACTTATCTTAAATCAAAACTTTTGTTGCCGGGAAATCCCGAAGAAGAATTTAAAGTTTTAGAAGTTGCTGAAAAATTAAAATTACAATTAAAAAAATTAGAGTTGATTAGATTACTTTCTGACCAAATGTTAAAAAGAAAAAGACTTGGAAGAGAAATAAGAGTTAGAGGAATTAGAGGAAATATACGATCTATATATAGTACTGAATATAAACTAAATCTTTACGAACTATTAAAATCTTATTCTTCAATTATTATGACTAAAGATTTTCAAAGGATGAATATTCCTAAACTTCCAGTTTTTACCACTGAAGATGGCATCAAAAGAATAAAAGAATTCTTTGGTAAGTTAATTGATTGGAGAAATATTAATGAATTAATACCATCTTCATTTAAGAATGGCTCAAAATATAAAAGAACGGGTAAAGCGGGAATTTTTGCTGGTTCCTTAGAGCTGGTTAAAGAGGGTAATCTAACTATAAAGCAAGAAAACTTATTTGATGATATTTATATTAAAGAACTAAAATGACAAAAATAAAAAAAGAAACAAAAGATAATATAGTTACTTTCCCCTCAAAAATGAATGATGGCGAAAGGGAAGTTGAGGCAATAATTTTTGCTGCTGCCGAACCGCTAGATATCGACACCATTGAATCTAAAATTTCAAAAAAGATTGATGTTTTAAAATCATTAGAAAAACTTCAAAAAGAATACTCATCAAGAGGAATTAATTTAGTTTGTATTTCTAAGAGATGGTCTTTTAGAACCTCTGAAAATTTATCAAACCTTATGTCTCAAGAAAAAACTGTAGAAAAAAAACTATCTAGAGCTGCGGTTGAAACATTAGCTATAATTGTTTATCACCAACCTGTTACTAGAGCTGAAATAGAAGAAATAAGAGGTGTTGCTTTTGGTACAAATACACTTGATATTTTAATGGAGCTCAATTGGGTAAAACCACAGGGGCGTAAAGATGTCCCGGGTAAACCAATTCAGTACGGAACCACTAATGATTTCTTAAGTCATTTTAGTCTTCAGAAGCTGTCAGATTTACCTACAGTTGATGAATTGGGATCTGCCGGACTGATTGATAGTTCAAACATAGATAATGCAATATTTGGTACTGGTAAATTTTACAAAGAAAAACAAGAAGAGAAAAAAGAAGACATCTATGAAAATATAGATGAAATGTTGGGTGGAACGCTTAGTCCTGATGAAGAAAAATAAAAAGTTACTTTAAAGTTAAATCTAAAAAGGGTATAAAATTATATGAGCATAGGAATTTGGCAAATAGCAATAGTTGTTATCTTAGTTGTCCTTCTATTCGGTAGAGGTAAAATCTCTAGTTTAATGGGTGATGTAGCTAAAGGTATTAAAAGTTTTAAAAAAGGCATGGCTACAGACATCACAGATGAGCCAGAGCCTAAAAATGTTTCTGAAAATAATCAAGACAGCAAAGATAAAGAATAAATCAAATGCCTACTATTGGCTGGTTTGAGATTTTACTTGTAGTAGCTGTAGCAATCATCGTTATTGGACCCAAAGATTTCCCACATATGTTAAAAAAAGTTGGTTCATGGATCGGAACGACAAAAAGATATATTAGCAATATACAAAGTGAGGTAGCTGACCTTGATATTGGTTCTAATGAAATAGAAAAACCACCAGAAGATGAAAAAAAAGATGACAAAATCTGAAAATGAAGGTGGCTTTGTAAGTCATTTAACAGAACTTAGAAAAAGATTAATTCATTCGTTTATTTTTTTATTCATATTTTTTATTGGATGTTATTTTTTTTCAGAACATCTCTATGGTTTTTTAGTCGAGCCTTTTGCTAAAGCAGTAAATGAAAGTGGTACCGATAGAAGGTTAATTTTTACAGCTCTACAAGAAACGTTCTTAACATACTTGAAGGTTTCTTTTTTTGCAGCATTCTTTGTTACTTGTCCTTTCATATTAGTGCAAATTTGGAAATTTATTGCACCAGGCCTCTATAAACATGAAAAAATTGCAATTGTTCCTTATCTAGTTTTAACGCCTATATTATTTTTTCTAGGAGGGATGCTTGTTTATTACTTAATAATGCCACTAGCGATAAAGTTTTTTCTCTCTTTTGAAAGCACAGGGGCCTCAACAGGGTTACCCATCCAATTAGAAGCAAAAGTTAGTGAATATCTTTCACTTGTAATGAAATTAATTTTTGCATTTGGTATAAGTTTTCAGCTACCAGTTGTTCTTAGTTTGTTAGCTAGAGTTGGCATTGTTAATGCTAAATTTCTTAGAGAAAAAAGAAAATATGTCGTTGTAATGATTTTTGCAGCAGCCGCACTATTAACACCGCCTGATCCTATAACTCAAATTGGACTAGCAATACCATTATTGATTTTATATGAATTATCTATATTTTCTGTAAACATTATTGATAAGAAAAATAAAAAAAATGCATAATATAAAAGAAATTAGAAATGATATTGAGGCTTTTAAAAAAGCTTTGAATAAAAGATTTCTAGATATAGATGTGGATAAGATTTTATCATTGGATGAGAGTAATAGAGAATACATCCAACAAAGAGAATTACTTGAAAAAGAAAAAAAAGATATCTCAAAATCTAAAGATCAGTCTCTATTTGAAAAATCTAAAAAAATTTCTTCTGAAATTGATAATATTAGTAAATTACAATCTAGTGTGAAAAGTGAATTAGAGGCTATTTTGTCCTCAATACCAAACATACCTCATTCTGACGTTCCTACAGGTAAAGATGAAAACTCAAATGTAGAAATTTCTAAATCAGGAACATTACCTAATTTTACATTTAAACCTAAATCTCATTATGAATTAGGTGAAAACTTAAACATGCTTGATTTTGATTTAGCTACAAAAACTACTGGCTCAAGGTTTGTTTTTGTAAAAGATAAATTGGCCTTGTTGGAAAGAGCTTTATCAAATTTTATGCTTGATACACACGTGAATACTAATGGTTATGAAGAGATATCACCGCCACTAATTGCAACAGATGACACTATGTATGGTACAGGACAATTGCCTAAATTTGACAATGATCAGTTTGAACTTAAATTAGATGATTCTAGTGATAGAAAATTTTTAATTCCAACTGCTGAAGTTATTTTAACCAATATTGTAAAAGACCAAATTATTGATAAAAAAAAACTTCCTATGCGAATGGTTGCTTCAACTCCATGTTTTAGAAAAGAAGCAGGAAGTTATGGTAAAGATACAAAAGGCATGATTAGACAGCACCAATTTTACAAAGTTGAAATGGTAAGTATTGTTGAGCTTGATAAGTGTTTACCAGAACTCGATAGAATGACTGATTGTGCAACTAAAATTTTAGATTTACTAAAACTTCCATATAGAAAAATAGTTTTGTGCACTGGTGATATGGGTTTTAGCGCTGAAAAAACTTTTGATATCGAGGTGTGGCTGCCGTCAGAAGATAAATATAGAGAAATCTCAAGTTGCTCTTCATGTGGATCATTTCAAGCAAGAAGAATGAAAGCTAGATATAAAAACGAAAAAAAAGAAACTGTGCTAGTTGGAACCTTAAATGGCAGTGGGTTAGCTGTTGGTAGAACTATGGTTGCTATATTAGAAAACTATCAACAAGAAGATGGATCTATCATTGTACCAGAGGTTTTAAAGCCTTACATGAATAATATTGAGAAAATCATTAAGATTTAAAGTTGTTTTAATTTAATAGATGTTGTAAGTATTCACTTTAATTAAGGAGAATTATGGATTCAGGAATAGGACAATTTATACCGCTAATTTTAATATTTGTTATTTTTTACTTTTTTTTAATAAGACCTCAACAAAAGAAAGTTAAAGAGCATAAAGCCATGGTAGAAAACTTATCAAGAGGCGACAAGGTTGTAACATCTGCTGGTATCATTGGTACAGTTGAAAGAATTATTGATAATGAAAAAGTTGAAGTACAAATTGCTGATAACGTTAAAGTTGAAATTATCAAATCTACTGGTATCCAAGGATTACTTAACGCTCCTGAAGTAAAAAAATAACATCAAACTAAAGTGTTATACTTTTCCAAATTAAGAATTACTTTAGTTTCATTTGTAACACTTTTTTTTATTTATTTTGCACTATCAAACTTTCAAGATCCTGAAAATAGCTTTATCTCGAAAAGAATAAACCTTGGCCTTGACTTGCAGGGAGGGTCTTATTTATTGCTTGAAATAGATAATGAACCTGTCGAAATACAAAAACTACAAAATACTACTACTGTTATAAGGAATTTTCTAAAGAGTAAGAAAATTAATTTTAATGATTTAAGAATACAAGATAAAACAATAGTGTTTACTACCCCTATAATGGATGTAGGTTCGGTTGAAGCTTTTTTTCTTGATAAAGAGAGTGAGATTAACCCTTATTACAATCAGTATAAATCACATCAATTTGATGTAATAATAGAAGATAGTAAATTTACACTGTCACTTTCTAAATATGGACTTATTGAAATTAAAACATCATCTCAAGATCAAGCCCTAGAAATCGTTAGAAGAAGAGTTGATGAAGTTGGGACAAATGAACCAAATATAATAAAAAGAGGTAATAATAGAATTCTTGTAGAACTTCCTGGTTTGGATGATCCTATGAGAATAAAATCTCTACTAGGTAAAACTGCAAACCTAACTTTTAGATTTGTCACTCAAAATAAGAATGACACTTTTGGCACTGAAATGCTTCAATTTGAAGATGGCATGAGTGAAGCAATGGTTAGTAAAAGAATAATTCTAAATGGTGAAAACTTACTTGATGCTCAACCACAAATGAACAACCAAACAAATGAAACTGTAGTATCATTTACTCTTGATCGGGTGGGTGCAAAAAGATTTGGTAAAGCAACAAGTACAGGAGTTGGTAAACAGTTAGCAATTGTTTTAGATGGAAAAATTGTTAGTGCACCAACTATTCAGAGTGTAATAGCAAGTGGAAATGGTCAGATTAGTGGTAATTTTACATTTCAATCAGCAACAGATTTAGCATTATTGCTTAGATCTGGAGCCTTACCAGCACCACTAAATATAATTGAAGAAAGAACTGTAGGACCTGATCTTGGACAGGACTCAATCAATGCTGGTGTTATTGCCCTAATGATTGGTTTTTTACTAGTGATTATTTTTATGTTTTTTAAATATAAGATATTTGGTTTGATAGCCAATATAACACTTTTAGTTAATCTATTTTTTTTAGTAGGTATACTCACATTATTTGAAGCAACATTAACATTACCAGGCATAGCTGGTATTATTTTAACTGTTGGTATGGCAGTTGACGCTAATGTATTAATTTTTGAAAGAATTAAAGAAGAATGTAAGAAAGAAAAAAATAATATAATAGCTTTTGATACTGGTTATGTGAAATCAAAAACGGCAATTATAGATGCAAATATAACTACATTAATTGCAGCTGTAATCTTATTCTTTATGGGTTCTGGGCCTGTTAAAGGCTTCTCTGTGACTTTAGCTGTAGGAATTTTTACTACACTGTTTTCAGTTTATTTTATTGCAAGAATGCTTACTGGTCTTTACGTGGTAAGAAATAAAGAAAAAACTAAACTGATATAAATGATTAATTTTAATAAATTTTATAAAATATTTAATCTCATCTCTTTGGGTCTAGTAGTGGCATCTATTCTACTGTTATTTTTTAAAGGACTTAATTTTGGTGTAGATTTTAAAGGTGGAACTCTAATTGAGTTAAGATCAAATGATAAGAACATCAATGTTACATCTCTAAGACAATCTTTTAGCCAAATGAATTTAGGAGATTTTAATGTTAAAAAATTTGGTAATGAGAATGATTTTTTAATTAAGATAGAGAAAAAAGACACAAGTGCAAACGCTATTGAGGTTATTAAAAAAGATTTAACATCTTCTTTGGGAGGGTCTTTTAATTTCAGAAGAGTTGAAAATGTAGGTCCAAAAGTTAGCTCTGAATTATTAAAGTCTGGTATTATTGCAATCGCACTATCTCTAGCTGCAATGTTATTTTATATATGGATAAGATTTGAATGGCAATTTAGCTTAGGTGCAATTTTAGCCCTATTTCACGATGTCATTATAACACTAGGTCTTTTCTCATTATTTAGTTTAGAAATAAATCTATCAATAGTTGCCGCCGTTTTAACTATAGTTGGTTATTCAATGAACGATACTGTTGTTATTTATGACAGAGTTAGGGAAAATTTAAGAAAATTTTCTGATATCAAGATTTATGAACTTACAAATATCTCAATCAATGAAACGCTTTCTAGAACTATAATTACATCAGCCACAACATTGCTTGCTTTAGTTTCAATTTATTTATTTGGTGGAGAAATATTAAAAGGTTTTTCTTTAGCTATGATAATGGGTGTTGTATTTGGAACTTATTCTTCAATTTATATAGCTAATCCGATACTTGTGAAACTTAGAGTTTCACAAAAAACAATCCTAAAAGAAGATACCGAGTAGATTTAATAAAGATTTTGAGCTGCTACCATTGAAAGTAACATTGGTAACGATAAAAGAGTGTTTGTTCTTGAAAACAACATTGCTGTTCTTGCTGATTTTGCTTTAACATCAGGTTCGCACTCAACCATACCTAGTGCTCTTTTTTGATTTGGCCAAATTATAAACCAAACATTGAAAGCCATGTATAAACCAAGCCACATCCCAATGCCAATAGCCGTACTTTTTCCACCACCACCTAAAGTCATTGCATCGTGTAAATAACCATTTAAATGTGCTAAAATTAATCCAGATAATATTGTTAATAAAGCTGCCCATCTAAAATAAAACAAAGCTGCTGGCGCAATAACTTTGCCAATAGCAGGTTTTTGCTCATCAGGTATTTTAGGCATGTTTGGAATTTGAACAAAGTTAAAATACCAAAGTAGGCCAATCCACATGATAGCAACAGTTACATGAATCAATCTTGTTAACCAACTCCAAAAAATTGTATCAAAATCAAAACCACCATTACCATAAAATAATCCTAGAAATAGAATTGTAGCTAATCCTAATGATGCATGAATTGTTTTTGGAAGTGATGATAGTAAATTACCCATATTTAGAATCACTTATACACTAATTGTTTAAATCTTTAACTTCTTTTTAAATTTTTCTTCTAGCAAAGGCTTTAAGAATTCCCCGGTATAGCTACCTTTTATTTTAATAATGTCCTCTGGTTTTCCCTCTGCGATAATATTTCCACCTTTGACACCACCTTCAGGACCCATATCAACAATATAATCAGCTGTTTTGATTACATCCAAATTATGCTCAATAACAACCACAGTATTTCCCAGAGCTACAAATGTATGAAGTATTTCTAATAGTTTTTTAATATCATGTTGATGAAGACCCGTTGTTGGTTCATCTAATATGTACATGGTTCTTCCTGTAGATCTTTTTGATAATTCCTTAGCTAATTTAATACGTTGAGCTTCACCACCAGATAGTGTTGTTGCCTGCTGTCCAATCTTTATATACCCAAGACCCACTTTTTTTAATGTTAATAGTTTTGTTTTAATATTTGAAATATTTTCAAAATACTCACATCCCTCGTCTACAGACATATCCAATACATCGGCAATACTTTTATCTTTAAATTTTATCTCAAGAGTTTCTCTATTATAACGAGTTCCTTTGCATTCATCACACTGGATATAAACATCAGGTAAGAAGTGCATCTCATATGTAATTACACCATCACCCTCACAAGCTTCACATCTTCCACCTTTAACATTAAAAGAAAATCTGCCTGGCTTATAGCCTCTTGTTTTTGACTCTGGTAGTGCTGTAAACCAATCTCTAATGGGGCCAAAAGCTCCTGTATAAGTTGCAGGGTTTGATCTAGGTGTTCTTCCAATAGGAGATTGATCTATATCAATTATTTTATCTATAAGCTCAACACCTTTATAGCTCTTAAACTCTTTAGGGACTTTTCTAGCTTTGTTATTCAAGGTTAAATTTAAGGCATGATATAATGTTTGTAATATTAGTGTTGATTTACCACTACCTGAAACACCAGTTACACAAGTAAAACTTCCTGTTGGAATTTTAAGATTAACGTTGTTCAAATTATTTCCACTAGCACCATTAATTTCAACAAATCTTCCATTTTTTGCAAGCCTTCTGGTTCTTGGAATTTCTATATACTTTTTATGAGATAAATATTGACCAGTAATACTGTTTTTATTTTTTAGTATTTCATCATAAGTACCTTGTGCAATTATTTCACCACCATTAGTTCCAGCTTCTGGACCCATATCTATTATATGATCTGCATTTTCCATCGTTTCCGTATCATGCTCAACAACAATTACAGTGTTACCTAAATCTCTTAGTCTTTTTAATGCATTTATTAATTTAACATTATCTTTTTGATGCAATCCGATAGAAGGTTCATCAAGTACATACAGTACACCAGTTAATCCAGAACCAATTTGTGATGCGAGTCTTATTCTTTGAGCCTCACCTCCAGAAAGAGTTCCTGACTCTCTCGATAATGTTAAATATTCAAGCCCAACATTTAAAAGGAACGTTAGTCTTTCATTAATTTCTTTTAAAATATGTTCTGCTATCTTAAATTGTCGTTTATCAAGATTTTGCTCTAAACCTTTGAACCATTTAGCAGCATCTAGAATAGATTTTTTAGTTACTTCGCTTATATTCTGATTATCAATTTTAACACATAAGGCTTCTTCTTTTAATCTATTACCATTACATCCTTCACAAGCAGAATCAGATTGGTATTCAGCTATCGCTTCTCTTTTCCATTCACTATCAGATTCAAGAAATCTTCTTTCAAGATTATTTATTACACCTTCAAAAGTTTTTTTATGAGAATATTTTTCATAACCATCGTCATAAACAAACTTAATTTCTTCTTCATCCGATCCAAACAATACTACATCTCTAAATTTTTTTGGAAGTTTTTTCCATCTTTCATCTAAAGAAAATCCATAATGTTTAGCAATAGAGGCCAAGGTTTGAGCGTAATATAGTGTTGTAGATTTGGCCCATGGTTCTATAGCACCATCTGCTATACTTTTTTTCTCATCAGGAACTACTAAATTTGGATCTACATTCAATTTAATACCTATACCTTCACATTCTGCACACGCTCCATAAGGACTATTAAAAGAAAAAAGTCTTGGCTCAATCTCTTCAATTGTAAAACCACTTTCTGGACAGGCAAATTTTGTAGAATAAATTAATTTTTCAATTTTTCTAAATTTTTGTGGCAATGTTTCATCTTCATACTCAACAAATACCAATCCATTTGATAAATTTACAGCCGTCTCAATACTTTCAGCAAGTCTATTACCAAGATTGGAATTCAAAACAATTCTATCAACTAAAACAGATATATCATGTTTAAGTTTTTTATCTAAATTAGGTGCATTGTCTATTTCATATATGACTTCATCAATTTTAATTTTTCTAAAACCTCTTCTTTTATAGCTTAAAATATCTTTTCTATACTCACCCTTACGACCTCTAACCACAGGAGCAAAAATATAAATTGTAGATTTTTTTGGTAATTTTTTTATTAAATCAACTATTTGGGTTATTGTTTGCGATGTAATTGGCTTTCCTGTGAATGGTGAGTAGGGAACACCAGCCCTTGCATACAACACTCTCATATAGTCATAAATTTCAGTAACTGTTGCAACAGTTGATCTTGGATTTTTAGATGTATTTTTTTGCTCTATAGCTATAGCTGGACTTAATCCCTCGATAAGATCAACATTTGGTTTTTTCATTTTATCTAAAAATTGACGAGCATAAGCTGATAAACTTTCAACGTATCTTCTTTGTCCTTCGGCATAGACAGTGTCAAATGCTAATGAGGATTTTCCTGAACCAGAAAGACCAGTAATTACAACAAACTGATCTTTAGGTATTTCTACTGAAACATTCTTTAAGTTATGCTCTTTTGCACCCTTAATAACTATCTTTTTAATCATAATTTTAGTTGCTTTAAATTAATAAAATTAATATTGAGTTTGTATTGTGATATAAAATTAATTAAATAAATAAAGAATTATAAATATTATGGCTGGAAGTTTAAATAAAGTATTATTAATTGGGCGTTTAGGCGCAGACCCGGAAATCAAACAAATGTCGAATGGCAAAAGTCTTGCTACCTTAAGTTTAGCTACTAGCCAATCTTGGAAAGATAAAGCAACTGGCGAAAAAAAAGAAAAAACAGAATGGCACAGAATAGTTGTATTTAATGAAGGGTTAGTCAATGTTGTTCAGCAATATTTGAAAAAAGGTGCTCAAATTTATGTTGAGGGACAGATAACGACTAGAAAATGGAAAGATGAACAATCTGGTCAAGACAAGTATTCAACTGAAATTGTAATTCAAGGATACAATTCTTCACTTACTATGTTGGGTGGTGGAAACACTGGCGGTGGTGGTATTCAAAATGATAATTCGCAAGCTGTTGCTAGCAATCCTGATGATAGCCCCCAAGCCCCTAATGATATGGATGACGAAATTCCCTTTTAGTTTCTATGAAAGATACAGAAATTCCTAAAAACGAGAATATAAAACTCATTTCAATGCATGATGAGATGAGCTCATCTTATTTGTCATATGCAATGAGTGTAATTGTGAGTAGGGCTCTTCCAGATGTCAGAGATGGACTTAAACCTGTTCATAGAAGAATATTGTTTGCTATGTATAAAGGTGGTTACGATTGGTCAAAACAATTTAGAAAATCAGCAAGAATAGTTGGTGATGTTATTGGTAAATATCACCCGCATGGAGATCAATCTGTTTATGACGCTCTAGTCAGAATGGTTCAAGATTTTTCCATGAGTTTACCTCTAGTTCAAGGTCAGGGTAACTTTGGTTCTATAGATGGAGATCCAGCTGCGGCTATGAGATATACAGAAACAAGATTAGCTAAAGTTTCTCAATACTTAATTGATGATATAGAAAAAAATACCGTTGAATACAAAAGTAATTATGATGAAACGGAAAGAGAGCCAACTGTCTTGCCTGCTCAATATCCTAATTTACTAGTAAACGGTGCAGGTGGTATTGCGGTTGGAATGGCTACAAGTATTCCCCCACATAATTTAGGTGAAATTATAGATGGAACATTAGCTTTAATTGAAAATAAAGATATTAAGATTAAAGAATTAATGAAGCATATACCGGGCCCTGATTTTCCAACAGGTGGTGTCATCATCGGAAAAGAAATTATTAAAGCTGGATATAATGTTGGTCGTGGATCATTTAAAATTAGAGGTGAAATTAGCGTTGAAGCACAAAAAAATGGTAGAGAGAGACTCGTTATAACTTCTGTGCCATATCAAGTAAATAAATCAGTTTTAAATGAGAGGATTGCTCAACTTGTTAGAGAGAAAAAAATAGAGGGAATAAGAGATATTAGAGACGAATCTAACAGAGAAGGGATTAGAGTTGCTATTGATTTAAGAAATGGTGTTGAACCAGAAACTATTAAAAGATTACTTTATAAAAACACATCTATAGAAAGTTCTTTTGGCTTTAACACTTTAGCTATTGTTGATGGCAAACCTAAAATCTGTAATTTAAAAGAATTTTTATCAAACTTCCTAACATTCCGTGAAGATGTGATAATCAAAAAAACTAAGTTTGATTTAAAAAAAGCTGAAGACAGAGCTCACATCCTTATTGGATTATCAGTATCTGTTGAGAACTTAGACAAGATTATAAAAATTATACGCTCTTCAAAAACTCCTGATGATGCTAAAAAATCATTATTAAGCACTAAGTGGAAAATAAATAAATCTTTAAAGCTAATTTCACTTGTTGAAGATAAAAAGGGAAAAGATTTATATTCACTAACTGATCCTCAGGTAATTGCTATTTTAGAACTTAGACTTCAAAAACTTACAGCTCTTGGTATTAATGAAATAGAAGTTGAAATTAAAAAATTAGCTGACCTGATTAAAGGTTATAAAAAAATAATTAATTCTAAAAAAGAACTTTTAAACGTAATTAGTGAAGAGCTTAAAACTATCAAAGAAAAGTTTGCAGTTCCAAGAAGAACTAAAATTATAGATGCTGTTTTAAACTATGATATCGAAGAGACTATTCAAAAAGAAGCAGTAATTATTACAGTTACTCTTCAGGGTTACATTAAAAGAGGAGCCTTAAGTAGCGTCAAACAACAAAAAAGAGGTGGTAAGGGAAAATCTGGGATCACAACGAGAGATGAAGATTCTGTTGTTCAAACTTTATCAGTTAACACTCGTACTTCTGTTCTTTTCTTTTCAACGGAGGGACTTGTTTATAAAATTAAAGCTTGGAAAATACCCGAAGGATCAACAACATCAAAAGGTAAATCTCTATTCAATATCTTACCATTAAAAAATCATCAATCTATTAGTTCAATAATGCCATTTCCTGATGATGAAGCTGATCTAAAAAATCTTCAAATTGTTTTCGCTACTGCAAAAGGTAAAGTTAGAAAAAATAGCCTAGAAGATTTTTCTTCAATTAATTCAGCTGGAAAAATTGCAATAAAATTAGATCCCAATGACAAAATTGTAGGTGTTGAAATTTGCAAAGACGATCAAGATGTAATGTTAAGTACAAAAAATGGTAAATGCATTAGATTTGAATCAAAAAAACTACGAATATTTAAGGGTAGATCTTCAAAAGGTATTAAGGGTATAGAGTTATCACCTAATGATGAGATCGTTTCTCTTTCAATTGCAAATAAAGAAAAAACAAAAAAAGATTCAAAGTCTGAAGAAAGATTTGTTTTATCTATTACAGAAAATGGATACGGTAAAAAAACTTTGAATAATGAATATAGAGTTACCAATAGAGGTGGTAAGGGTATAATAGGAATTATTAACTCTCCAAGAAATGGGAGTATATGTTCCTCATTTCCGGTTATTGAAGGAGATGATGTAATGATTTCAACAAATAAGGGAAGAGTCATTAGGGTTGCTGTTAAAGAAATCAGAACGGCAGGAAGAAATACTCAAGGTGTAAGAATTATCAAATTATCTGGTGATGAAAAAGTTGTTTCAGCAATAAAAATTGATGATAACTTGGAGTAATGAAAAAAGTTGCCGTGTATCCTGGAACATTTGACCCAATAACCTTTGGTCATATTGATGTAATTAAAAAAGCTTTAAAATTATTTGATAAAGTTATTATTGCTGCTTCTGAGGGTACTAATAAAAATTATCTTTTTAATTCACTTGAAAGAATACAGTTAATTAAAAAAGCTCTATTTGTTGACTTAAAGTTTGATAAAAAAAGAATTGAAGTTATTTCATTTACATCATTAACAACTGATTTGTGCAAAAAATACAAATCTAATATTATTTTAAGAGGTCTAAGAGCTGTATCTGACTTTGAATATGAATTTCAATTAGCTGGAATGAATAGAAAATTAAATAATAATATAGAAACAATCTTTTTGATGTCTGATGTTGAAAATCAAATTATTTCATCAAGATTTGTTAAAGAAATAGTGAGACTAAAAGGTGATATAAAAAAATTTACTACAAAAAGTACAATAAAGTCTTTAAAAGAGAAATATGAATAAATTTATAACAAAATTTTTAATTTTATTTTTTATACTAATCAACAATCTAATCGCAGAGGAGAATATAATGATTTTAAAACTCAAAGATGGAGACATTAAAATAGAACTTTTTGAAGATGTTGCACCTAACCATGTTAAAAGAATTAAACAATTAGCCAAAGATGGAAAATACGATGGTGTTGTATTTCACAGGGTAATTGATGGTTTTATGGCTCAAACAGGAGATGTGCAATTTGGTAACTCTTCTAATGACCAATTTGATTTAAAAAGAGCTGGAATGGGTGGTTCTGATTTACCAGATCTTAAAGAAGAATTTAGCGACTTACCCCATGAAAGAGGAACCTTGTCTATGGCTAGATCACAAGATCCAAATAGTGCTAATAGTCAATTTTTTATTTGTTTCAAAGAGTCATCATTCCTTGATAGACAATATACTGTTTTTGGTAAGGTTATCGAAGGTATGGAACTAGTTGATAAAATTAAAAGAGGAGACCAAAATAATAACGGTTCTGTTTCTAACCCAGATAAAATTATTAGCTTAAAATAATATTAATAGACATTTCAATGACATTAAAAAATTTCAAATTTAATGTCATTGAATATGATAAATTTGCCCGAGCTGGCATTATTGAAACCCATAGAGGCAACATTCAAACACCAGCTTTTATGCCTGTCGGTACTCAGGCAACTGTAAAAGCTTGCCTTATTGATGATGTTATTAAAACTGGTTCTGAAATAATATTATCTAACACATATCATTTAATGATTAGACCTGGTGTGGATAGAATAATTTCCGCAGGAGGACTTCACAAGTTTATGAATTGTAAGCTTCCCATACTTACAGATTCTGGTGGATTTCAAGTAATGTCACTTTCAAAATTAAACAAAGTAGACAGGGAAAAAGGTGCAATATTCAACTCTCATGTAGATGGTAAAAAATTCATATTAAGTCCTGAAGAAAGCATAAGAGTTCAAAGAGGATTAGACTCGGATATTGTTATGATCATGGATGAATGTCCCAAAAAAACTACTGATTATGATATAATAAATAAATCTATGGAACTATCCATATATTGGGCTGAAAGATCTAAAATAGCTTTTGGTTTAAACCTACACAAAGCTTTATTTGGAATAGTCCAGGGTGGCTTATTCAAAGATTTAAGAACCAAATCTCTTAATGAGTTAATCAAAATTGGCTTTGATGGCTATGCGATTGGAGGTCTTGCAGTAGGAGAGAGTCAAAATGAAATGTTTAGTGTTCTTGATGATTTAAAGAATATTATGCCCGATGATAAACCAAGATATTTAATGGGTGTAGGGACGCCAGCTGATATTCTGGGAGCTGTTAAGAGAGGTGTGGATATGTTTGATTGTGTAATGCCCACGAGATCTGGAAGAACTGGTTTAGCTTTTACTTGGAAAGGTCGTATAAATATTAAAAATAATAAATTTAAAAATGACAATGAGCCTCTTGATCCTAATTGTTCAAATCTAAATCTTAACAAGTATTCAAAAAACTATCTAAATCATCTATTTAATACGAATGAAATACTGGGTTCTACACTTTTAA
>CAJQRT010000004.1 GCA_905612335.1 uncultured Candidatus Pelagibacter sp. | reverse complement strand
CCAATCAACAAAAGTTAATAAAAAAATAATTAATAATGGTAGAATAAATTCAGCTAACGATAAACCTAACCAAGTTGTACTTAATGCGCGTCCCCTAGTCTTTTCAAAAAATCTTGATATTGTTGTGGTTGCTGTGTGAGACATTAGTCCTTGACCTGACAGTCTCATTAAAAAAATTGAAAAAAATAAAAAAACTATTGATGAAATTTTAGAAAATAAAAAACAAGAGATAGCTAATAAAGCAATAACATAAGATGCAAATTTTAAGATATTAAAGTCGTCAATTTTTTTACCCACCCAAACAAGTATAAAACTACTTAATAAAGTTGCAGATGCATAAATAGATCCAAACTGACCGTGGGTAATAGAAAGCGCATCTCTTATGCTTGAATTAAACAGCCCTAGAAAAAAACTCTGTCCAAAACTTGAAAAAAATGTAAATATAAAACCAAATAAAATTACTTTAAAATTCAAACTTTTAAACATAGGAAATAAAGATTATGAGCAATGTTGCATTTATAGGTTTAGGTGTCATGGGTTATCCAATGGCAGGATATATATCAAAAGCAGGCCACAATGTAACTGTTTATAATAGAACTGTTACAAAAGCTGATAAGTGGGTTGCTGAATATAAAGGTTCAAAAGCAGACACTCCTGCAAAAGCTGCTGAAGGTGCTGACTTTATATTTACCTGTGTTGGTAATGATAACGATTTAAAAGAAGTAACTTTTGGTGACAACGGTATCTTTAAAACAGTTAAAAAAGGCTCAGTTTACATTGATAACACAACCGCTTCTGCAACAATTGCTAAAGAGATTTATGCCCATTCATTAAAAAGTGAATTTGGCTTCTTAGATGCTCCGGTATCAGGTGGTCAAGCTGGAGCTGAAAATGGTGCGCTAACTGTAATGATTGGTGGAGATCAAGCAAACTTTGATAGAGCTAAAGACATCATTGATTGTTATAGCAAAAAAATGAAATTATTAGGTGGCGCTGGAAATGGTCAATTAGCAAAAATGGTTAACCAAATTTGTATTGCAGGTCTTGTTCAAGGTTTATCAGAAGCGATTAACTTTGGAAAGAAAGCTGGTTTAAATATGGAAGATGTAATTGAAGTTATATCTAAAGGTGCTGCTCAATCTTGGCAAATGGAAAACAGATACAAAACGATGATTGATGATCAATTTGAATTTGGTTTTGCAGTTGATTGGATGAGAAAAGATTTAAAGATTGCAATGGATGAGGCTAAAAATAATGGCTCCCAACTACCAGTAACTGAAATCGTTGATAAATATTACGGTGAAGTTCAAGACATGGGTGGAAACCGTTGGGATACTTCTAGTTTAATTAGAAGACTTAGTAAATAATCTAGAATGCAACCAGCATACTACGAAGACTTTAATGAGATCAAAAATAAAATTTGGTCAATGTTGGATAATGCCATCAAAGATAGAGGTTCACCCTTTAGAATTCCTGTGTTCACCTGTGGTAACCAAGATGATTTTGATGGAAGAATTGTAGTTCTTAGAAAATCTGATCAAGAAAATAATATTATCCAATACCACAGTGATATCAGATCTAATAAAATTGCTAAATTAAAAGCAAATAAAAATGCAGCAATGTTATTCTATGATAAAGAAGAAAAGATCCAAGTTAGACTTAAAGTTGAATGTGTTGTTAATCATGATAATGACATCACAAAACAATCTTGGTTAAAAACAGGACATATGAGTAGAAAATGTTACCTAGTCGACAATGGTCCAGGAACGGAATCTGAGAGACCAACTTCAGGACTAAAACCCGAGTTAGACAATTTTGAATTCACCATGGAACAAAGCGAAGTGGGTTATAAAAATTTTACAGTAATTCAATGCAAAATCAAAAGCATGGAATGGCTTTATTTAGCAGCTAAAGGTCATCGTAGAGCTAGATTTGATTTAGAGAATAACAAAGAACACTGGTTAGTTCCTTAATAAAAAGTACATTACTCAATTCCAAATGTAGATGATGTTAGAGCTTTAGAAAAAGAAAATAAACTACAAGATCTTTTAAAATAAATTAATTACCTAGCTTAAAAGTTATTCAAAAGTTACAGTAACGTCAGGGGCCGCCCCATATAGGCCTACGGAGGCTGAGCCAGTATCGCAAGCTGCTGAAGTGTTCATATTCCCTGCTGCACCAATAGCGTTAGATGTACCAAATGCAACTTTAGCTGTAGGAATTACTCCTGATTTAAGTGTAAGCGGTTTTGCAAGTGCTGTTCTAAATTCAAGAAAATCATCACCAGATGTAACTCTTGTTGCTATACGTGAAGTTCCAGTTCCATCTCCAGCTGTTGCTGAATTTGTTGCATCACCATTAACATCGCCTATGAATCCTAAAAATAATGTTGCTGATGTAGCTGTTGATGCGTGTCCAGATGCATTAGAATCATCAGCACCATTAGAATTAGTTTTAGTATAACAAACGTCTGCTGCACCGTCAGTAGCTGAACCTGTTGCCGTGAATGCTCTTTTCAATGTTATCTGCATATGAGTAAATGTTTTACCCAAAGGTACTGTAGCTAAACTTCCATATGATCCCGCTGCTGCACCAGCAGTAGTTCCAGCAATATCAATTACTGGAGATTGCCCAGAACCTATAACAACTGGATTATTACATGTTGTAAGTGTGCTGGTAGAATCGCACAACTCAAGTAAAGTCATTGTAATTTTATATTCAGTTGCAGCTCCAGCATTAACTTTTGTTTGAGGTAAAAAAAATAAACTAATTATTAAAATTTTATAAAATATTTTCATATTATTTGCTTGTGATTATTACGCTCCCTTGAATTTCTACTACTAGATTATTATTTCTTCTTACTTTTTCTTTTAAATTAACTTGCATATTTCTTTTCTCAAATGCAATGTTTGAGACTACACCGTCTGTTAAAGATAGCTTATTTTCTCTAGGAGGGTAAACAAAAACTAATTCATAATTATCTTGATCTTTTACGCCAGTAACACTTGATTTATCTTTTTCTATATTTAAACCTATAGATCGTGTTAATGACATCTCTAAAGAATAAACTGAACCCTTTTGATCATTTATTGCTTTTTCATTATCCCAGACATATCCTTGATAATTAAATGTTGACCACGGCATGTATGGAATTTGAGAACTTATATTATATTCATGACCACTTAAGGTTTGCTCTTTAGTTCCATTAACAACTAGTTGATTAGTAGTTTTTATATATTTATTAAAACTAACATCTAAAATTGAAGCTTTAGTCTCTAAACCAAATCCAACTCTTTTATGTTCTTCAGAAAGATCTTGATCATAAAAAAAATTTGCACCAATCATTACTGATTGATCATTTGTTAAACGTCTATAACCTAAACCTAGGTTTCCAATTATTCTATCATCGTTATTAACTTCCTGGGAGTGTAAGCTAAATTGTGTAAATAAGTTTGAATTTTCTTTACTTGAAATATCTCTAACACCCAAAATGCTAAATTGATAATTTTCATTACCTTCGTTATCATCTTTTAATTCTACAGAAACCTCTGTTATACCATCACCAGGAATTAAATTTCCTATAGATGAGGATATTTTTTTAGATACTTTATTTAAAGCTTGAGAGGTGACGTCTGCATTAACTGCAGAGGAAATAAATAAAGTAAGAATCACTAGTAAAATTTTGTTCATTGGGTAGTTTTATACCGTAAAAAATTACACTTGAAACAAAAAAAAAACCCAATATAGGTTTCTGAACGACTAAAACAAAAAGATTTTTTTAGCTGCTACCTTTAAGCTTTTTTAAATTTTTCAAACAAAGCAAAAATACCTTTTCCATCAACTTTACCCAATGGTTCAATTGTTTCTTTAAATTTCTTACCTAAACTTAACCCTTCTGATTTAGAATAATCTAATAATTTTCTACTACATAATTTTTCTACTTTTCTTCTTACCGTTTCTTGAGGTATTGATAGGTTTATTGCAACTGCAAAAATCGTTAATTTTCTATCTTTCATTATTTGTTTATGTTCTTCTGCTTCAGTTTTAGCAAAGGTTTCTGTCCAATCTAATGACTTACCTTTACTCATAGTTTGAAAAAGAAAGTGCGAATATACTGTTAATAAAATTATGTGACTTTCATAGTCGTGTTTCGCAAGTTTTTTTACATTTAAAAAATGATTAATATGATGAGATATTACTGAATATATTAATGCATTATTTATATTTTTAACCATGGCTTAAAGAAGGTTTTCTTTAAAGAAATTTATAAACTGAGGTAGATATTCTTCACCATTCTTACCACCTATCATTGCACCTCTTTTTAAGCATTTTTCCTTCTTAAACATTTTAAAAACTATTTTCATTGTTTTTTGTGGGTCATCTTCTGTTGCTTTTATCCATTCAGCTTGAGAAGGGAAAAGTTTATATTTCTTTAAACCTAAATCAACTATTGGGCCAGTTACATTTCCTTCATTATCTACACGAACAGCAGGACAGGTATGCAAAGTCATTGCCTTTACTTTTTTTGGCTTAAACCCGCCATGCCAATCATGATGCCAACCTTTTTTAATATCAATTTTTATTTGTCCTGGTTTAGCTTTAATTTTGTTAACATGCTCTTCACAAGGTTTAGCTAAAGTAAGATTGTCTATACTACCATGGACATAAAGCATTTTTGTATTAGTTGTAAGTTCTGGTTCTAAAAATAAACCAGCCATTCTACATTCGGCTGCTTCACCCAAAATTGCATCAAAACCCTCTGTCCCTTCTAAAAATAAAGATGTAAATTTAATATCAGAGACCATAAGAGCATTAGTGCCCCCTCTTGAGTGTCCAGTTAGTCCTATCTTGCCATTAGATCTTGGGTGATTTTTTAAAACTTTATAAGCCATCATCGTATCAATTGCTGCAGAAGCAATAGTAGCTTTAGATTGATCTCTCCATGTACTTGTTACACCTCTGCTACAAAAATTATCTATAAACATTACACCAACTCCTAAGTCTAAAAGTTTTTTTTGACCACTATTTATAAACTCACTAAAGATATAAGCGTCTGCTCCACCACTTGCATGTGCCCAAATAACAATGGGAACTTTGTTTGAACCCTTTGGCATTAATAGATAGCTAGTAATTTCTATTGGATATTTTTTATGAGCACCAACAATTACAGCTCTTTGATCAAAACCTGAATAAGAATTAAATTTAATAAACTCACCACCTGGAAATACTTTAGAAGCTGGTACCAAAAGTGATTTTTTTTTTGAACAATGTTGTTTGGGGCTAAATTCTTTTATGTTAATTTTCTTTTTATAATGATCTGCTAATACATTTGAAGCAAAGAGAATTGATACTAATATTAAAATTATTTTTTTCATAAAATTTAAAATATATTGGTTGCTATTATCTGGGCAGTTTTAATTGTCACATATTATAAACCTATTTTAAGTTTTTAAAAAATGATTTAGAGTATTTTTTCCAGTTATCCTGGTAGTGAATAGCGTTTTCGGTAATTAATTTTGCCTCTTCAGTTGATACTTGTCTTGCAATTTTACCAGGTGAACCAACAACTAGAGAATTATCAGGGATGATTTTATTTTCAGTAATAAGTGCGTTAGCACCAATGATACAATTTTTTCCAATCTTTGCTCCATTTAAAATTACAGCACCAATTCCAATTAAAGAATTGTCCTCTATCGTACAGCCATGTAGCATTACTAAGTGACCAATAGTTACGTCTTTACCAATTTTTAATGGGTAGCCTGGATCAGTGTGCAATACACTACCATCTTGAATATTTGAGCCTTCACCAACATGAATATTTTCAACATCACCTCTTAATGTAACGTTAAACCAAATACTGGTATTTTTTTCTAAAGTAACATCACCAATGATAGATGCATTAGATGCAGACCAATTTTCACCTAAATTTTTAACTTTTTTATCTTCCAAATCATAAAACATAACTTATATATTATTATAACATGCCGTTAAAAACTCCAATATGTGATTTCGGACAAGCTGCTAAAAGCTTTGAATTAAAGTCCACTAATAACGAAATTATTAAATTAAATGACGTTAAAGGGATAAATGGAACTTTGGTTATGTTTATTTGCAATCACTGCCCTTACGTAAAAGCTATTATTAAAGACATTGTTGAAGATTGTAAAAATTTAGAAAAACATGGAGTAAAAGCTGTTGCTATTTCAGCTAATGATCCAATAAACTATCCAGAGGATAGTTTTAAAAATATGATTGAATTTGCTAAAGAGCATCAATTTAATTTTCCATATCTATTTGATGAAACTCAAAATGTTGCAAAAAGTTATGATGCTGTGTGCACGCCTGATTTTTTTGGGTATAATAACAATTTAGAATTACAATACAGGGGTAGAATAAGAGAATTAAACAATTTAAAACCAGTAAGAACTGGTGATAGTGATTTGTTTATAGCAATGAAACAAATAGCTGAAACGACCAAAGGTCCTGAAACACAAATTCCAAGTATGGGTTGTGGGATAAAATGGTTAGGTAATTAATGTATTTAATAGTTACAAAAACATTTCCTCCAGAAGTGGGTGGTATGCAGAATTTAATGTGGGGTTTAGCGAATGAACTTTCAAAACACTACATGATAAAAGTATTTGCTGATTATCATGAAAATCATAAGTTATTTGATGAACAAGTTTCTTTTTCAATAGAGCGTGTTGGTGGGATAAAGCTTCTAAGAAAATATAGAAAAGCCCAACTTATTAATGAATTTATTAAAGAAAATAAAATTAATGGCATTATCGCTGATCATTGGAAAAGTTTAGAGCATCTTAAAACTAATAAAAAAAAGATATGCTTGATCCATGGTAAAGAAATTAATCATGAAAAAGACTCCTCTCTTAATAAAAGAGTATTAGAAGTATTAGATAATGTTGAAACAATAGTTGCAAATTCTGAGTACACTAAAAATTTAGCTATTTCATTAGGGGTTCAGCAGGATAAAATTATAGTTATTAATCCTGGAGTTGATCCTGTTAAAGAATTGGATAAAAAAACTTTAGATAAAGTAGAGAATTTATTAAAGCATAAATCACCAAGATTAATTACAGTTTCAAGATTTGATAAAAGAAAAAATCATGAAAAGATAATTATGGCTCTTCGAAATTTAAAACAGATTTACCCTAGTATTGTCTACATTTGTGTGGGTTATGGTGATGAAGAAGAAAGCATTAAAAAATTAGTAGCAGAATTAGGCCTTCAACCCCAAGTAATGTTCTTTGAAGATATCTCTAATGAATTAAAAAATGCACTAGTTACTAAATCAAATGTTTTTGTAATGCCATCTATTGTTCATAAAAAATCTGTTGAAGGATTTGGCATCGCTTATGTTGAGGCTGCTCAATATGGAGTGCCTTCTCTTGGAGGTAAAGATGGGGGTGCAGCAGATGCAATCGAACATGAAAAAACAGGTTTAATCTGTGATGGTAATGAATTAGATGAAGTGTATTCGTCAATTAATTCAATGTTAGAAAATAATAAATTCCACGAATATGGCAAAGCTGCTAAGGAAAATTCTTCTAATTTTGAATGGAATAAAATAATTGAGGAATATAAAAAAATTTTAAATTAAACCTTTCTATTTTTTAATAGTTTTATATACCTGCCAACTAACAATAGATATTGTCACTGCTATTATTGAGGCTGTAAGAGGTCTACTCCATAAAAAATCCCACGATCCATCACTGATTAGTAGTGATCTTCGTAAATTTTCTTCCATTAAACCACCAAGAACAAAAGCTAAGATGAGGGGTGGCATTGGAAAATCATATAACCTCATGAATGTTGCAATAACAGCTATTCCAATCATTAAATAAATATCAAAATTATTAAAAGACATTACATAAATTCCTGTAATTGAAAAAAACAAAATAAGTGGAATCAAATAATTTTTAGGTACCGCAAGTATTCTTGCTATGTAAGGAATTAAAGGCAAATTCAATATAAGTAGTATGACCATTCCAATATACATAGACATAATGACTGACCAGAAGATTTCTGGGTTAGTTATATAAAGTCTTGGACCAGGCTGAATACCAAAACCTAATAAAGCTCCAAGCATAACGGCTGTAGTTCCACTTCCTGGAATTCCTAAAGTTAACAAAGGAACAAAAGCTCCAGAACATGCTGCATTATTTGCTGTTTCTGGTGCTGTTAATCCATGAACACTACCTTTTCCAAATTTTTCTTTTTCTTCATCACTAACAAAATTTCTTTCCATTCCATATGCTAAAAATGAAGCGATAGTTGCTCCAGCACCTGGTAGAACTCCAATTAAAAAACCAATAACTGAATTCCGAGGAATAGCTTTTAACATTTGAGTCCTTTCCTCTTTATTAATCTTGATTGAACCAAGCTCTGTCAATGAAACCTGTTTTGCTACTGCAGAAGGATCATTTCTTTTTAAAATAATTGTTAATGCCTCACTCATTGCAAAAGTTGCCATTACAACCAAAACAAAGCTTATTCCATCAGTTAAGTTCATATTATTAAAAGTAAATCTTGTAATATCAGATAAAGAATCTTGACCTACTGATGCCAACATTAAACCAAGAACCACCATCATCATTGCCTTTATAAACTGACCTTTAGAAGAAAAAGCTGCAATTGCAGTTAGACCCAATATCATTAAAGCAAAATAATCTGGTGATCTAAATGATAAGCTTACTTTTGATAAACTTGGTGCAAGAAATAATAAATATATTGTAGCAAGTGTTCCTCCAGCAAATGAACTCCATGCAGCTATAGCTAAAGCTTTTCCTGCTTTACCTTGTTGTGCCATAGGATAACCATCAAATGATGTCGCAACAGTTCCGGGAACACCAGGCGCATTTAATAAAATTGACGAAGTTGACCCACCAAATACTGCGCCATAATAAACACCAGCCATTAAAATTAATCCTGTAGCTGGATCAAAACCATAAGTAATTGGTATCATTAATGCAATTGCCGTCATTGGTCCAAGACCTGGCAGCATTCCAATGATTGTTCCAAAAAAACAACCAATCATAACCATAAATATATTTTGAAATGTAAGAGCTGTTTTTAATCCAATTAAAATGCCTTCAATCATCCCATTACTCCAATCAGTTTTAAAAATGGATCTCTTAAGTAAATTTGGAGTACCCCATGTAAAAGATACATAAACAGTACCACAAATGGAAAAGATAATAAAAATATCCATAACCACCTTCTCTCACCTAAAGCGTAGTAAGAGGATGCTAAAAATAGCGATGTAGTTAAGAAATACCCAACTCTTAATATAGTAAAACCATAAACAATTGCGATAAGAACCAATATAGCTGTTTTTTTATATTCTAAACTCTTGTGATCAACTTTAATGGTGTTCACTTCTGGTAAGATAACTTTTAATCCAGAAAAAAACATACCTGCATAACCTAGATAAATTGGAAATGTTTTGGCATTAAAGGGTGAATTTTCATCAAATGAAAAAACTTGAATATTGTAAGCAGTATATAAATATAATGCTGAGAAAATAAAAAAGAGCAGTGATATAATTTTAGTAGTATTTATATTCACTGCTCTAATTTTTAAATAATCCTAAAGGATTATATAACTCCTAATTTCTTCATAAGAGCTGTCATTTCTACAGTTTGCTTTTCTAAGAATTTAACAAAATCCTTATCTGAGTTATAAATATTAACCCAAGCGTTTCTTTTTCTTACAGCTTCCCATTCAGGAGTTTTCATAACTTTACCTAGCATTTTAGATAAAGCTTTTTTATCTTTATTGCTCATATTTGGAGGTCCAAAAAACCCTCTCCAGTTTACGAACTGAACATCATAACCTTGTTCTTTTAGAGTTGGTGCATCAGGTGCATCAGCTACTCTTGAAGGAGCAGTAATACCAATAATTCTAACTTGGTCTCTTGCACCCATAAGTTCACCTAAACCTGTTGAGATAATTTGTGTCTCACCAGATAAAAGTCCAGCTAAAGCTTTTCCACCAGCATCGTAAGGAATATAAGCTACATCATTTGGATTTGCTCCTGCAGCTTGAAATGCTAAAGCACCAATTAAATGGTCCATACTTCCTCTTACTGATCCACCAGCCATTTTAATAGATTTTGGATCTTTTTTATACGCATCAACTACATCTTTAAAGTTTTTGTAGGGTGAGTCTTTTGCTACAGCTATTGCACCGTAGTCACCAATAACACCAGCGATTGGTGTTACATCTTTATAAGATAAAACTCCAGATCCTGAAACATAACCTTTATGTCTAGTGATAGATCTTAAAACTAATGGTGTTGATTGAACCAAGACTGTATTTTTAGGCTGAGTATTAATCATGAAAGCTAAAGCTTTTCCTCCACCACCACCTGACATATTTTCAAATGATGCACTTTTTAACATTCCTGATTTTGTTAAAGCCTCTCCAGTACCTCTAGCAGTTCCATCCCATCCACCACCAGCACCACCACCAATTATGAAATGGATTTTATCCATTGCGATTGAATTTGTTGCTGTTGCTGAGAATAATAGAATTACTGAGAATAATACTGAAACTAATTTTTTAATGTTTTTCATTATATTCCTCTATTGTTAGTTTTTAATATTTGCAGTTAATTACACTATGGTCATGAATGCAAGTTTTGGAATAGAATGCAACTTAACGTTGATTTTCTTTCTTTAGGAAATAAGCAAGTGTTGGCTCAAATATTTTATTAATAAAAAAAATATCTTTAGTTACGAGAGTTTCTTTTCTGTTATCTTTTTTAAGGTAAGTGATAAAAGAATAATTGTTAATGAAAAATTCTTCTATTCAATTTAATTCCTCTAACATCAAAGAATTATTTTCTAAAAAATTTCTATTAGTTATTTTAATTTCTATTCCAAGTGCAATTGTAGCTGACTATTTTAATACCCCATTAGCGTGGATGCTTGGTCCTATGCTTGCAGTTTCAATTGCAGCATTAAGTGGAATAAAAATTAAGATGCCAAAACTAGCCTTAAGTTCAATATTAATAGTTCTTGGGCTTCATATTGGAAATTATATAGATCAGAATTTAATCAATCAAATGACCGAATGGGTTTGGACTTCAATAATTATGTTTGTCTATATTTTGATAAGTATTTTAATTGTATCTAAATATTTACAAAAATTTTCAGGCTATAATGTCAAAACTTCTATTTTTTCAGCAGCACCAGGTGCTTTAGGACCTTTAATGATATTAGCTGAGCATGAAAAATCTGACTTATCACAAGTTGCTACATCACATTTAATTAGATTAATCATAATAATAACGGTCATTCCTTTTTTTGTTGTTAACTATTCAACAAGTGAAGCTCTAACAATTGAAAAATTTGATTATTTTGATCAAAATCATTTTCATCTTTTAATTCTTTTAATAGGTTCAATATTATTAATTCTCTTATTTGATAAAATTGGAGTGCCTGCTGCATTATTATCCGGGACATTAGTTGCAAGTGGAATTTTACAAATATCTGGTGTTGCTTCCTACAAACTGCCAGATGAAAGTATAAATTTTTGTTTACTTATTTTAGGTGCCTCTGTTGGTTGTCGTTTTGCTGACAAATCATTAAAAGAAGTTGCGAGTAATTCGTTCCATAGTTTGGTTGCAACTATAATACTTGTAACACTTGGATTATTAGCTGCAATTATTGCAACACATTTTGTGGATACCAATTTCTTAACTCTACTCTTATCTTTTTCTCCTGGTGGAATTTATGAGGTAGCAGTTATTG
>CAJQRT010000003.1 GCA_905612335.1 uncultured Candidatus Pelagibacter sp. | reverse complement strand
ATTGAACAAGAGTTCAATGCAAATTTGTATATTAAGATATCCAATGAAAAGCTTAATCAAAGTAGTCAGAACAATCAAAATGACAGTGGGGAACTGGCATATGAGGGTGGCTTACAAAGAATTGGAAAATATAAATTCTCTAAATTTAATGACTTTGATTTCACAAACCCAAGTCCTTTATTTTATAATAAAAACTTAATTTTTTATGACAATAAAGGGGCAATTATTTTTTATGATGAAAATCAAAAAATAGTATGGAAAAATAACTTTTACAATAAAAGTGAAAAGAAAACAAAGCCAAGATTAAACTTTGCTATAAAAAACAATATATTAATAGTAACAGACAATGTGGCAAAATATTATGCAATTAATATTGACACAGGAGAGCTGTTATGGGCAAAAACAAATATAGTCCCTTTTAATTCTGATATTAAAATAAAGGGTAATAATTTCTATGTAGTGGATTATAAAAATGTTCTAAGGTCAATATCAATACAAAATGGGTCAGAAATTTGGAGTTTAAAAACCGATGAATCATTAACAAAATCAAACACAAAAATATCAACTGCTCTTGGTAAAAAAAATATTTATTTTAATAATTCTATTGGAGATATCACTGCTGTGGATATAAAATCTGGTCAACTTGTTTGGCAACTACCCACACAAAATAACAATATTAGTTTAAATGCATTTCAATTATCTAATTCAGAGCTGGTGATCAATAATGGTACAATATTTATTTCTAATAATAAAAATGAATTTTATTCAATTGATGCTGCAACAGGATTGATTAATTGGAAAAATGAAATTAGTTCTGATCTTAAACCTGTCATTATCGGTAAGCTTTTAATAACTGTTTCTGAAAAAGGATATTTGTACATAGTTGATAAAAAAACGGGAAATATAATCAGAGTTAATGATTCATTTGTAAATTACAAAAAAATAAAAAGAGGTCAAACAAAACCTACTGGTTTTATAGTAGCCATGAATAAGATATATTTAACTAATGATGATGGAAAATTAATTATCATAAATGGAAATGAAGGAAGTATCCTTGAAACAATTAAAATTTCAGGTGGAAAAATATTACAGCCATTTATAAATGAAAATAATCTTTTTTTAATAAGCAATGGTTCTATTATTAAATTTAATTAGTAATGTTTCTTAAGTTACTTGATAAATTAGGAAGAAAAAAAGTTGTTTTAGATCGAGGACCATCTCACCCTAATTTTAATGATGCGAAACCTTGGATGAATAGATATTATGTCTTATTAAGATATAGACCAAAATGGTTTCCATTTAATATTTTATTACATGAAATGTTGGCTGATGATCATGGAGAAGGGGTACATAACCATACATTTCCCTACATAACGATCATATTAAGAGGTGGTTATTGGGAAACACTAAATGCTGGAAGATTTTGGCGACCAGCCGGATATATTGGTTTTAGGTCAGCAAATAATTTACATAGAGTTGATCTTAAACCAGGAACAAAACCTCTAACATTGTTTATATCTGGACCTTTTGGATTAAGAAAAGGGCCTAGGTCAGAGTATGGTATAGATTTTAAAACAAAAAAATGAATTTAAATAAATCATTCCTAAATTATTGCAAAAAAAATAATTTAGAAATTAATCCCAATCAACTAGACTTAATAGAAGAGCTGAATTTATTTTACAATCAGAACTTCAATAAATCACTTTTAAAAAAAATATTTGATAAACAAAATTCTAAAACAGGATTTTATTTACAGGGTGATGTTGGTGTGGGTAAAACCATGATATTGAATTTTTTTTATAATAATTTTGATAAAACTAAACAAAGATTTCACTTTAATGAATTTATGATTAATTTTCATGATTTTGTTTTTAAAAATAAAGAAAATAACCAAGAAAATATTATAGATAAATTTGTTAAAAAATTAAAAAGTAAATTTAAGTTAATTTATTTTGATGAGTTTCAAGTCACCAACATTGTAGATGCTATGATTTTGGGTAGCCTATTCAAGAAAATATTTGATGAAAATATAAAAGTTTTATTTACATCAAATGCTAAATTAAATGATCTTTACAAAGATGGATTACAACGAGATCAATTTCTTCCCTTTATTAAAATAATTAAAGAAAGATGTTTTCAAGCAAAATTAATTATCGAAGAAGATTATAGAAAATCCTCAAAAAATAAAAATGAAAGATATTTTTTTCCATTAAATGAAACAATAAATTTTAAACTTAATAAGTTTTTTAGAAAAATAACAAAAAATCTTCCTAACAAAGAAATGACCTTAATTATTAAAAGTAGAAAGTTTATTATTAAAAATTATTTTAATGGAATAGCACGTTTTGATTTTAAAGAATTATGTTCTAAAAATATTGGAGCAGAGGATTATATAAAAATAGCTGAAGTGTGTAGTTTTATCGTTATAGAAAATATTCCTATTTTTAATATTGATAATTCTAATCAACAACAAAGATTTATTACACTAATTGATATTCTTTATGAAAAAAATATACCCTTAATGATATCATCTCAATTGCAATTAGATTTATTAAGTTCCTCGGAGGATTTAAAAAAGATATTTAAAAGAACTATTAGTCGATTATATGAATTAACATCTATCAAATATAGCAAGCTATGAGACAAGTATTTTCTAATTTAGAATTGGATACAAATGGTCAAAGTCTTTATGAATTTACCAACCAAACAAATCAATGGGTTAATGATAATGAGTTTAATAATGGAATTATCAATATAAGCATTCAACACACCAGTGCTTCTCTAATAATTCAAGAGAATGCTGACCCAGATGTTCAAACTGACCTAATAAATTTTTTTAATAAACTCGTGCCAATGGATAATTCCTTTTATATCCATACAGCTGAAGGAAAAGACGACATGCCTGCACACATTAAGTCCGCGTTAACTAATAATCAAATTTCTTTGAGTGTTAAAAATAATGAGTTATTACTTGGAACTTGGCAGGGGTTATATCTTTTTGAGCATAGAATTGAGAAACAAAAAAGAATGATTGTTCTTCATTACTTGGGTGATTAGCTTTTCTTAATTGTTTTAAATGCGTCTAGTGCTGCATTTCTTGCTTCAGCATGGTCTACAATTGGTTTCGGATAGTTGACACCGACAACTACTTTAATCTGCTCTTGGTATTTGGTTTCCAGTTCCCATGGTTTATATAAAAATTTATTAGGCATATTTTTAAGTTCTGGAACCCATTTCTTTGTATAAATCCCATCTTTATCAAATTTTTCACCCTGAAGAATTGGGTTAAATATTCTAAAATAAGGAGCTGCATCGGCACCACAGCCTGCAACCCATTGCCATTGGGCAACGTTACTAGCTTCATTATAATCAACCAAACAATTTTTAAAATGTTTTTCACCCTCGTTCCAATGAATTCTTAAATGCTTTACAAGAAAAGAAGCAACAATCATTCGAACTCTATTGTGCATCCACCCTGTTTCATAAAGCTCTCTCATCCCTGCATCAACAATGGGATATCCTGTCATACCTTTTTTCCAAGCTTTAAGAAATTTATCATTTTTAACCCAAGGAAAATTATCAAAATCTTTTCTAAGGTTTCCTTTAAGCATTTGCGGGAAGTAATTAATTAAACTATGAGAAAATTCTCTCCATCCCAATTCATTAATATATTTTCTATATCCCATCTTTTTAATTTTAATTTCTTCACATTTTTTCCAAATTGCCTCCACATGTATTTGGCCAAATTTTAAAAAAGGAGATAATCTTGAGGTTCCATTAACACCCGGTATATCTCGTGCTTCTCCATAGCTCTCAATTTTATTATTTATTAATTCTTGTAAATATTTTTTAGCCTCTTGTTCGGATGGTATCCAGTATTTCTCAAACTTCTTATGCCAATCTTTTTTAGGTAAAATTTCTTTTATAGAAATTGATTTTTTAAATATGCTTATTTTTTTTACTTTTGATTTAACTTTTATAAATTTAGATGGTACTTTTGAGATATAAAGTTGCTCAGTTTTTTTCCAAAAAGGAGTGAATACTTTATAAGGTGTGCCATCGTCTTTAGTCATTTCTTGAAATTCTACAAGAATATTTCCTTTAAAATATTTATATTGAACTTCATTTTTAATGAATAGGTCTCTTATTTTTTTACCTTTATTAATTACATCAGGTTCATACACTTTACTCCAATAAACAGTAACATCATCTTTTTTTTTTAAATTTGAAAATATTTCCAGTTCATCACCTAATTGAATTTCCAATGTAATATTTAACTTTTTTAAATCCAGATTAAGATTTTCTAAAGCTTTAGAGATCCACCATTTTTGAGCTTCTCTTTTTTTATCAAAATTTTTTGGGTTATAAATATAAAGAACATTTACAAACTCATGACTTTGAGTAGCGGTAGCCAATGCTTCATTGTCTTCAATTCTAAAATCCTCTCTTATCCAAACAATCGCTTTTTTTGTCATATATACTTAAATCTTTTGCAATCCATCACTTAAGAGTTTTTGATACATTGCATTGTCAGTTAAACCCTCACAACCAAATAATAGTACGTTTGATTCTGAATTTAGTTTTAACTTATCTAAGTACTCTTTATTATTAAAAGAGCCTATTAACGCAATTACACCTGGAACCGCACATTCACCAGCTATTATTTCTTTATCAGACAAACGAGACTTTGATAGAAGTGCTACAACTGTGGAGACTGCTTCATCTGGTATAGTTAAGCAATAGTTTGCAGAATTTTTTAAAATCTCCCAGGCAATACTTGATACATCACCACAAGACATACCACCCATCACTGTTTCTTTTGTAATATCAACAGTTGTTGGTTTATTATTTTTAATACTTTGAAAAACACAATCAGCATTTTCTGGTTCTATAATAATAAATTGAGGAATGTTTTCCGATAATTTTGCAAATCCTGCAATCATTGCTGCAGCCATTCCTCCAACACCTGCTTGAAGAAAAACGTGTGTGATAGAGTTTTTATCTATTTCATCAGTAATTTCTTTGACCATGATTGTATACCCAGCCATTATTAATTTTGGAACTTCTTTATAGCCCTCCCATGAAACATCTTGGACTATTTCCCAATTATTTCTATTTGATTGCTCTATGCATTCTTTTAATGAGTTATCATAGTTACCTTTAACTCTAATAACTTCAGCATCAAGATTGCGCATAGCCTTAGCTCTAGATTCACTAACAAATTCACTTATAAAAATTTTACATTTTAAGCCAAGCCTTTGTGCACCCCATGCAACTGACCTTCCATGATTTCCTGCTGTAGCTGTCGAAACTGTTATGTTCTTTTTTTCATTTGCAATTTTGTAAACAGCAAAGGCTCCACCCAATGCCTTAAATGACTTAAGATCAAATCTTTTATCTTCATCTTTGTAGTAAATATTTTTGAATTTTAATTCATCATTTAATTTGTTTAATTTAATCAGTGGAGTGGGGGCATAATTATCCCAACTAGATATAGTCTCTATCGCTTCATCTATAAATTTTTCTGGTAAATGAGTGAGTATATTTTTTTTATTAAAGTTATACTCCTTATTTTCTAAAAATGATGTAATAGACCAAAGATCTTTCTCAAGGATTGATTTCATTTATTAACAATCAAGAGTGCTATTTTTTTCCCAGTGAGTTACTGAGCTTTTTTTATCAAACTTTTCTTCTTGATTAAAATCTTTAATTTCAGATCTTTTTAATTTTAGATAGCTTTTAATAGTATCACCACCAAATGCTTCTTCAATTTCTTTACTATTTTCTAGTTGATCCAATGCATCTTCAATTATGTTAGGTAATTTTTTTAGATTAGGGTAATTTTTATGATCAGTATACATATTGCAAGATAAGGGTTCACCAGGATCTATTTTATTATTCATTCCATGTAAACCAGCAGCTATTACTCCAGCTTGAAGTAAATAAGGATTTACTGCTCCATCCATTAACCTTAATTCAAATCTACCTTTATCTGGAATTCTTATCATATGAGTTCTATTGTTTCCTGTATAAGAAATACTACTAGGCGACCATGTAGCACCCGATTTTGTTGGTGGTGCATTTATTCTTCTATAACTATTAATTGTCGGATTAAAAAATGCAGTCAAAGGCTGAGTAAGCTTCATAATTCCACCTAGAAAATTATATGCTAATCTGCTTAAACCTAATTTGTCTCCATTATCTAGAAATTTATTAATCTTTCCATTCCATAAAGAAATGTGAGCATGACAACCATTACCTGTTAAGTTGCTAAAAGGTTTTGGCATAAATGTTGCTCTCAAACCATGTTTTTCAGCTAATGATTTAACCATATACTTAAAAAACACATGCCTATCAGCTGTAGTTAAACAATCTGTATAATCCCAATTCATTTCAAACTGGCCATTAGCATCCTCATGATCATTTTGATAGGGGTTCCAACCCATGGTAATCATGCTATCACATATTTCTTTGATTAAATCATATCTCCTCATTAAAGCAGACTGATCATAACAAGGTTTTGATTGAGTATCTCTAGTATCGGCAATTTTGCTTCCATCTTCTGATATCAAAAAATATTCACATTCTACACCCGACTTCATGACTAAATTCTTTTTATTCAATTTATTGATTTGCTCTTTAAGCATTACTCTAGGTGAAGCCTTTACAGGCTTACCATACATATATAAATCAGAAGCTAACCAGCCAATTTCTTTATTCCAAGGTAATTGAATTAAACTGTCAGGATCTGGTAGTGCAAACATATCCCCATCTGCAGGAGACATATCTAGCCATGTTGCAAATCCAGCAAAGCCAGCTCCATTTTTTTGCATGTCAGCAATAGCCTGTGCTGGAACTAATTTTGATCTTAAGACACCAAAAAAATCGACAAAACTAATTAAAAAATATTTAATTTTTTTGGCTTTTGCAATTTTAGATAAATTTTTAGGCATGTTTTATTTCTTAATTTACAACTGTTAATTAATCTTCACAATACTATTTTTTATCTTTTACTCCAGGTATCCAGCTAGTTCCTGCCAATGGAACCCTCGCCATAGCAGCAGATTCAACTGTAAGTGCACATAAATCTTCAGGTTCTAAATTATGTAAATCATTTTTACCAGATGCTCTAGCTATTGTTTGTGCTTCAAGCGTCATCACTTTTAAATAATTTGATAAACGTCGTCCACCAGCAACAGGATCAAAGCGCTTCATTAGCTCAGGTTTTTGAGTTGTAATTCCCGCAGGATCATTTCCTTCATGCCAATCATCATAAGCCCCTGCGGTAGTTCCTAATTTATTATATTCTTTTTCCCACTTAGGATCATTATCTCCTAATGCAATCATTGCAGCAGAACCAATTGAAACCGCATCAGCTCCAAGAGCCATTGCTTTAGCAACATCAGCACCATTTCTAATTCCACCAGATATAATTAATTGAACTTTTCTATGTTGATCTAAATCC
>CAJQRT010000002.1 GCA_905612335.1 uncultured Candidatus Pelagibacter sp. | reverse complement strand
CTACAATTGATTTACTTAAAATCCCCACACGAAAAGATAGAGAAAAGTTAAAAGATGAAGATTATATTGATAGTGAGTTTTTAGAAAAAATCTTATTAGATTTCGGGGTTAGTGGAGATATTAAGAAAGTTAGTCATGGCCCTGTGGTAACACTAAATGAATTTGAGCCAGCAGCGGGTGTTAAAGTATCAAAAATTATTAATCTTTCAGATGACATTGCTCGAAACACTAGTTCTGAATCTGCAAGAATCGCTACTATACCTGGAAGAAGCACCATCGGTATAGAACTTCCAAATTCTAGTCGTGAGAATGTTTATTTAAGTGAAATACTCTCTAACTCTGATTTTAATAAAAAAGATATCAGGTTACCAATTGCACTTGGTAAAAATATTTCTGGCATTCCTACTGTTGGAGATTTGGCTTCTATGCCTCATTTATTAATTGCTGGAACTACTGGATCAGGTAAATCTGTTTGCATAAATACTATTATCTTATCCCTACTTTACAGACACACACCAGACAAATGTAAGTTCATACTAATTGATCCTAAAATGCTTGAACTATCAACCTATGAAGGCATACCTCACTTATTATGTCCTGTAATCACTGAGGCAAAAAAAGCTGCTTCTGTTTTGGGTTGGGTTGTTAAAGAGATGGAAAATAGATACCGACTTATGACCAAAGAAGGAGTACGTAATATTGATGGCTATAATGCTAAGCACACTTTGGCTATGCCTTATATTGTTGTTGTGGTAGATGAAATGTCTGACCTAATGCTTGTTGCTGGTAAAGAGATAGAAAATTATATTCAGAAATTATCTCAAATGGCAAGAGCTGCTGGAATTCATATTATAATGGCCACACAAAGACCAAGTGTTGATGTTATTACAGGAACCATTAAAGCAAATTTTCCAACAAGAATATCTTTTCAAGTAACCTCAAAAATAGACAGTAGAACAATTTTAGGTGAACAAGGTGCAGAACAGCTACTTGGTAAAGGAGATATGCTTTATATGTCTTCTGCAAATAAAATTGTTAGAATTCATGCTCCATTTGTATCAGAGGGTGAGATTGAAAAAGTTAACAATTATTTAAGAAGTCAAGCAGAACCAAATTATATAGATGAAATCTTAAATTTTGTAGATGAAAAAGAATTGAGTGGAGAAGCATCTAGCTCAGGTGATAAAGATGAATTGTACCAGGCAGCACTTGATATTATTAGATCAGAGGGCAAAGCTTCTACTTCATTTTTACAAAGGAAATTACAAATAGGATATAATAGGGCTGCAAGAATTATTGATATGATGGAAGCTGATGGGATTGTGAGTAAGGCTAATCATGTTGGTAAAAGAGATGTTCTTTAATGCTTAGAGTAATAATCATTTTATTGTTTTTCAGTTTTTACCTTCCAGCCAACTCATTACCAAAAGAGAAGATAATTTCTGAAATGAAACTTACGAATAATTTAAGTTTTAATTTTTTACAAACGATTAATGATAAAAGTGAAGACGGAAAATGTATCATTGAATATCCTAAAAAAATCTTTTGTGAATATAACAATCCTAGTAAAAAAAAATTAGTATCTAATGGAAAATCTTTAGTTATCAAAACCAGCAACAAAGGAAGTTATTATCGTTACCCGCTTAACAAAACTCCTTTAAAATTTTTACTAGATAAAGAATATCTAATTTCTAAAATAGAAGAACTTGAGCCAAGGGATATAGACAACAAGTACTTAAATTTCAAAATTTTTGAAAATAATAATGAAATTAATATTTTTTTTGATAAGAAAGATTTAAATTTAATTGGATGGCAAACTGAAGATATTTATCAAAATTTATCAATAACGTTTATTTCTTCTGTTAAAAAAAACCAAGAGATAGATAGCAAGATTTTTAAATTACCAGAAAATAATTAATCACCTGATTAAGGTTTCAGACTTGAAATTTTTCATACCTCTAGCTAAATAATTTTTTAATGCATTTTTATGATCTAAAGAACAGGTGTGAACCCAAACTCGTTCACATCCCATATTAAATGAGTTCTTAATTGCTTCACTTAACAAGTATCCACCTAATTTTTTCTCATAATATTCTTCCAAAATTCCAAAATAAGCAATTTCAGCTTGTTTGCTTTGTTTGTTAAATAACAATTCAAAATAGCCAGCTATTTCACTTTTATCTTTAAGAATATATGTAAATAACTGATCATTAGAGATATAATCTGTCCAATTTAAGTCTGTCCAAATAAGCCTATCTATCCATTGACAATTCTTACCAATAGTTTTGTAAAAAAATTTGTTTAACTGAAAATCTTTTGGGTCAGCAAACTCTACAAAGTAATTTTCTGAAGGTTTCTGAACTTCTTTTAATTCATCTAGAGATTTTATCTCTAGATAGCTTCGATAAATTTTTTCTGTCACTCAACCATTTTTCCAACATTTTCTCCTCCAAATAAATGGAAGTGTAAATGTGGAACCTCTTGACCACCATACTCACTCAAATTTGTTAAGGCTCTATAACCTTTACCCATATCCGTTGATATACCTAATATTTTTGAAACTTCTGTAATAGCTTTGCTTAAGGCAACTATCTCTTGATCTGAAGCTCTATTGTTAAAATCATCTAAATCAATGTACTCACCTTTTGGAATAACTAATGCGTGTATTTTTTTTTGAGGATTAATATCATGAAAGGAAAGGACATGGTCATTTTCAAATATCTTTTTACAAGAAATTTCTTTTCTCAAAATTTTTGCAAAAATATTATTTTTGTCATAAATCATTATCTGTTGTTCTTTTCTTCAATACCCGATTTTTTTTTTCTATTTTCCAACTCTTTCAGGACATCTTCAAACTTAATATCAGCTGCCTCAAGTGCAACTAATATATGATAAATTGTATCTGCTGCTTCATGCACTACATTAGATTTATCATTTAGTGCTTCTTTAAGTTCACTAAATTCTTCTTCCATTTTATCTATACACTTAGACAGGCCACCTGATAATAATGATGAAGTATAAGATTTGTCTTTATCCTTATTTTTTCTGTCTCTAATTGTATTTACTAAATTTAATAGATTTTCTGACATGTCTAAATCCTAACGGGAATTCCTTTTGAATTCAAATATTGTTTAGCTTCATTAATTGAGTGTGTTCCATAATGAAAAATTGAAGCCGCTAGTACTGCACTAGCATTTCCTAATTTTATACCGTCCACCAAGTGATCCAGATTTCCTACTCCACCTGAGGCAATCACAGGTATATTAACTGTAGAAGATATTTTAAACATTAAGTCATTATCATAACCAATTTGAGTGCCATCTCTATCCATAGATGTAACTAGTAATTCCCCTGCCCCATTACCTTCCATTTTTTTTGCAAATTCTATTGCATCCAGGCTCGTGTTATTTCTTCCACCATGGGTAAAAACCTCCCATTTATTACCGTTTTTTTTAGCATCTATTGCAACAACAATGCATTGTGATCCAAATTTTTTTGAACTTTCAATTATCATTTTAGGATTTTGAACTGCAGCTGTATTGATTGAAACTTTATCTGCTCCACAATTTAATAATTTATTAATATCTTCAACTCCCCTAACCCCACCACCAACTGTTAAGGGTACAAAACATTTTTTAGATGTTCGTTCAACAACATCATAAATTGTGTCTCTATTTTCATTGGAAGCTGTAATATCTAAAAAACAAATCTCATCAGCACCACCATCACTATAAATTTTAGCTTGTTCAACTGGATCACCAGCATCCTTTAGGTCTACAAAGTTAATTCCTTTAACAACTCTCCCATTTTTAACATCTAAACAGGGTATAATTCTATTTTTAAGCATCTAATTCTCTCACTAATTCGTCTAATTTAATATCACCATCATATATGGCTTTACCAACTATTATTCCTTCAATATTTTTTAAACCTTTTGCTTTTTTAATATCATCAATTGAGGACACGCCTCCTGAAATAATTACTGGGCAATTAGAAACATTGGCAACATTAATTGTTTCTTCAAAATTAGGACTTTGTTTAGTGCCATCTCTATCTATGTCTGTATAAATTACTCTACTAACACCATAATCATTTACTTCTTTTAAAAAATCCAAAGTCAATTGATTAGAATTTTCTTTCCATCCTGAAACTGACAAGTATCCATCTTTAGCATCTAGACCTAAGGCAATTTTATTTGGAAATTTTTGACATGCTTCTTTTAAGAAATTCTTATCTTTTATAGCCGCACTTCCTAAAATAACTTTTTCAACTCCTACATCTGTATATTTTTGAATACTATCAATAATTCTAATACCCCCACCTACTTCAATTTTTAAATCAAATTTATGAACTATTTCTTTAATAATATCTAGGTTAACTGTCTCTCCTGTTAAGGCACCATCTAAATCAACAATGTGTAAATTTTTAAAGCCATGATCTTTGTACTTACCAGCTTGATCAACTGGTGATGTTTCGTATTCAGTTTTATTATTAAAGTCCCCTTTAATTAATCTCACACATTTTTTGTCTTTAATATCTATAGCTGGAAATATTTTCATATTTATAAATTTAAAAAATTTTCTATAATCTTAAGTCCTATTTTATCACTCTTTTCAGGGTGAAATTGAGTTCCAAAAATATTTTCTTTTTCAACAGAACATGCAATGTTTGATGAATAGTCTGTTGTTGATGAAATTACACTTTTATCATCTGGAATAAATTCATAGCTATGTACAAAATACATGTGTGATTTATTTTCTATATCCTTAAAAATTTTGCTTTCTTTAATAATGTTAATTTCATTCCAACCAATGTGCGGGAGTTTGAATTTATTATTTTGATTATTGATCTTTGAAACTTTTCCTGAAATCCAACCAAGTCCTTTTGTTTCAGTTTCTTCATAACCAAGATTTGCAAACATCTGTAAACCAACACAAATTCCTAGAAGAGGTTTTTTATTAGTGACCGCAAACTCATTGAGTGTCTCTACTAAACCATTTATGCTATTTAATGCATCAACACAGCTCTTAAACGATCCCTGTCCCGGTAAAACTACTTTATCACTTGATTTAATCTTATTTAAATCTGAAGTCACTTCGATATTAACTTTGTCTTTGGCAACTTCTTTGAAAGAGTTTATTACAGAGCTAATGTTTCCTGAATTATAATCAACAATTGTGACATTCATTAAACTTATAATGAGCCTTTAGTTGATGGAATGCTCTTTTTATTTCTAGGGTCTATTTCTAAAGCTGTTCTTAATGACCTTGCTAAAGCCTTAAAACAAGACTCGATTATATGATGACTATTATCTCCATAAATATTTTCCATGTGCAGAGTTATTCCTGCTGATTGGGAAAATGCCTGAAACCATTCTTTAAAAAGTTCTGTGTCCATCTCTCCAAGTCTTTCCACTTTTAATTTTACTTTCCATATTAAATAAGGTCTATTTGAAACATCAATTGCAACTCTTGTTAATGTTTCATCCATTGGAATCATTGCATGAGCATATCTTTTAATTCCTTTAAAATCTTTCAGTGCTTTTTTTAAAGCCTCACCTATGGCAATTCCAGTATCTTCTGTTGTGTGGTGAAGATCTATATGAGTGTCACCTTTTGCTTTAACTTTTAAATCAATCAGTGAATGCTTTGATAGTTGTTCAAGCATGTGATCTAAAAAACCTATTCCGGTATCAATTCTATATTGACCCTTGCCATCAATATTAACTTCAACACTAATGCTGGTTTCTTTTGTTTTTCTGGAAACTTTTCCTATTCTGCTCATAATATATAATATGTATATAAGGATTAATTAACTATATCAATATTTGCAATCTACTACTTGAAGAATAAAAATTAATATCCATTTATAATCTATGACTACAATAGTTCTTATTAGAAAAAACAATGAAGTAGTGGTTGCAGGGGATGGCCAGGTAAGTATGGGCAATACTGTTATAAAAAGCACTGCTGCAAAAGTTAGAAAAATTGAAAAAAGAAATGTAATAGCTGGATTTGCTGGATCAACTGCAGATGCATTAACTTTGTTTGAAAGACTGGAAGCAAAACTTGAAAAGCATGCCGGTAATCTTCCAAGGGCAGCTGTCGAGTTAGCAAAAGATTGGCGAACTGATAAATATTTAAGAAGACTGGAAGCTTTAATGGCTATTGGCGATAAAGAAAATAGCTTTATAATTTCAGGAACTGGTGATGTATTAGAGCCAGAGGGTGATGCCATAGGTATAGGATCAGGTGGAAATTATGCTTTGGCTGCTGCTAAAGTTTTATTAGATACAAATTTGAGTGCTGAAGAAGTTGCAAGAAAAGCAATTCAAGTTGCATCTGAAATTTGTGTATTCACTAATAATAATATTAAAATTGAAAAAATTTAATGAAAGATACAAACGTTACTCCTTTTCCAAAAGAAAAAGCTGAAAAGAAAGACAACTCTTTAGTCAGTTCTTTGTCGCCTAGAGAAATAGTTTCTGAATTAGATAGATATGTTGTTGGGCAAAATAAAGCTAAAAAAGCAGTTGCCATTGCTTTAAGAAATAGATGGAGAAGACAAGCTTTAAAAGGTGAAATGAAAGATGAAGTTTTACCTAAAAATATTTTAATGATCGGGCCAACAGGGGTTGGTAAAACAGAAATTTCTAGAAGATTATCAAAATTAGCAGAAGCTCCTTTTGTAAAGGTAGAAGCCACAAGATTCACTGAGGTTGGGTATGTTGGAAGAGATGTTGAGCAAATTATAAGAGATCTACTTGAAATTGCAATTGCAATGGAGAAAGTAAAGAAAAGAAAAGAAGTTCATGCAAAGGCACAAAAATTAGCAGAAGAAATAGTTTTAGATGCTCTAGTTGGAAATAAAGCAAGTCTTGCTACAAGGGAAAGCTTTAGAAAAAGATTGAGGGATGGTGATCTAGATGATAATGAAATTGAAATTGCAGTAAATGATAGTGGCTCTCAAGCTGCTTTTGAAATTCCTGGAATGCCTGGAGCAAACATTGGAATGATAAATATTGGAGAGATGATTGGAAAATCTGTTGGCAATAAACAGAAAAAGAAGAAAATGACTGTTAAAGAATCTCATGAGATATTAATTAATGATGAAGCTGACAAGTTAATAGAAGAAGATAAGATTATAAAATCAGCAAAAGATTCAACAGAAAATAATGGAATAGTTTTTTTAGACGAAATAGATAAAATTTCAGGGAGAACGGATAGATCTGGTGGAGATGTTTCTAGAGAAGGAGTACAAAGAGATCTACTTCCACTAATTGAAGGAACAACAGTTAGCACAAAGTACGGTACAATTAAAACCGATCATATTTTATTTATTGCATCTGGAGCATTCCAACTAGCAAAACCTTCGGACTTACTTCCAGAATTACAAGGCAGACTGCCAATAAGAGTTGAGCTTGAAGCTTTAACTAGTGATGATTTTAAAAGAATTCTTAAAGAGCCAGACTATAGTTTAATTAAACAGTACGTTGCTCTTTTAAAAACAGAAAACGTTGAACTAGAATTTTCTGATGATGGTATTGATGCAATTGCCAATATGGCTTCAGAAGTTAATAATACTGTAGAAAATATTGGTGCTAGAAGACTGCACACTATTATTGAGAGAATATTAGATGATATTAGCTTTACGGCAACAGATAGAGCTGGTGAAAAAATTATAATCGATTCTGCGTATGTAAAACAAAACCTAGATGAACTTGTGAAAGATACAGATTTATCTAAATTTATTCTTTAGAAACTACAAATAACCAAGTTCTTCCATTTCTTTTTTAAAAGCTTTTTCTATTTTTTGAATTATTGCTGGATCTAAAAACTGTCTCCAATCATTTTTAGGTCCTAAATTAAAAAAAGGTACTTTTTCTCCCGTTCTTTCATTTATACCAGCCTCACTAAACCCATTTTCTTTCTCTAATTTTTGCATGTTTTCAAAACTTGTTGTTTTAATGGTATTATCAAATTTTTCTTTATCTAAAACTAATTTTGATTTTGTTATTTTGTGAATAAAATTTAAAATATTTAAAAAAGTTAACTCACGTTTATTAATCAGATCTTCATATTTAATTAATAAATATCTTTTATGTTCTTTGAATAATTTCCAACTATTAAAATTACTAGCCCAATTATTAGTCCAGGTAAGGCCATCTCCTGATCCTGTAATCATAAAGTCAGCCATTTCTTCATTTGTAAGACCTCTATACTTAGAAAATGAAGTAACAACATTTCTTGGATCTCTAACAATATAAATTACACCCAGAGTGTTATTAAAGTCTGTAAAAGCATTTTCTTTATTAAAATTGAAAAGATAACTATGAGTTTTTAAAAATTGTACTGCATCTTTTTTATTAAAGCTTTCTTGAACTTTAATATAATTTTTAACTGTTTCATTATGGTTTTTAATATCAATGCCCATCTTTATAAATAAACCACCATGGGGAAACTGTTTAATATTTCTTATTAAACTAAAGTTGTAAATACCATCTTTGGAAAATAAATATGCTGCCAACATTGATCTTAACAATGTATTTCCACTTTTAGGGTAAGATGCCAGCCAAACAAACATGAATATTAAACAAGTATTAACGTAAATTTATCAGTGTGTAAAACCAAAAACTAATATGTATAAAATTATTTAACAAAAAGTTATTCTTTGATTTTAAAATATTTAATTTTTGTTTGATTATATTCATTTCTTAAATTGCTATTTAAATTTATTTTTATTTTTAAGATGAATATAGAAAGCTCCACTACCACCATCTTCAATCTTGGCGTCTATAATCTCAATAATAAATTGTGTTAAATTTTTATTGTTTTCAATAAATTCTGGAACTGAATATTTTAGTATACTCAAATCTTTTGAAAGGTAAGGGTTTTCAACATTTTTAGACCTTAGTCCTTTGCCTGTAATCACAATTATTTTAGTAACACTTTCATCAAAACATTTTTGAATAAATTGTTCTATGGCCTTATTTGCTTCTTCGATTGTATAACCATGAAGATCTATTTTCTTTATCTTCTCATATCTTGTATTCTTTTTAAGAATAGAATCTTTATTAGGAATTTTCTCTTTATTATTTAAAAAGTTTTCCCAGTCCTGTTTGTCTTTATCTGGGTTTTTTATATCTTTTTTTTTTACAGGATTTTTATTAAGATTTTTTTTTTTGGTATTTAGGAAATTTTCCCAATCTTCTTTATCTTTGTCTGTTATCTTCTTAATCAATTAAGTAATAGTATCAATTAATAGCCAGTTTGGATTTGATGATTTTATGTCTTTTGAGAAAACCCAAGTATCATAAACGGTTTTTATTTTCTCACTATCTCCTGACACAATCTTTTTATCTTTGTCTTTTATGCATGTAATAATTTCACTAACAAAATCCACTTTAACTTCTAAACTATCCTCAATTTTTTTATGAGTTATGATTACAGCTGACTTAATCCCTATAAAAGTTATTTCAGCAAAATGGTCTTTATTAGCTCTATCTTCAAGCGCCTCTTTAAACTGATCGTAAATTTTTTTACCCAAAAGCGGTTTGCTTTCTATCAGCTTATTATCACTATCACTAAAATCTGTAATAATTGTTTCGTAAGCAATTTTTGCGCCTTTTAAAAATTCTTTTTGTGATACTTCATCAAAATTTTCACTGGCTGGTTTTGTGGCTATATTTGTTTTTTGAAATGCTTTTTCAAATTGGGGTGAAATTTTTCCTTCGAAACCAGTTTTTTTACCAAGTATCCCTCTTAGACGAAGAAAGATAAAACCAGCAATCATCGCTAAAAGAATAATGTCTATGTATTCAAAACTATAACTCATAATTTAATAATATTTACTATGTTGATTAATTACAACTAGCAATTTAGAGTAAAGACAAATGAACACATTTTTATTATTACTAATTGGCATTCCTATTATTGAGATTTATTTGTTTATCAAGTTGGGCTCTCAAATTGGGGCTTTTAACACGATTTTACTTATTTTTATTACGGCCTTCTTTGGCATTATCTACGCCAGATATGAAGGTTTTAACACACTAAAGTCAGGAATGTCTCAAATGGTAAAAAATGAACTTCCAGTTTATGAGATTATTTCAGGTGCGGCTTTAGCATTTGCAGCATTACTTTTGATTTTACCTGGTTTTGCTACAGACTTCTTGGGTTTATTAATAATATTTCCACCAACAAGAAAATTGATATTTAAAAAAGTATCAATTAAAAAAAAACCTATAAATAAGAAACAAGATTTTATTAATGGTGAATTTGAAGATATAGAGGATGATAATGACAGAAAATTATAAAATTATTGGATGCTTTATTAAAGATATGTCGAGTGAAACACCTGACGCTCCAACATATATATCTGTAAGAGATAAAATTACTAAATACAAATTAAATATTGACATTAAATCAAAGGCAGTGAAAGACGGAATTATTGAAGTCAATATAAACATAAAATTTTCAGACCAACCTGAAATTTTAAAAAAAGCACATTTTGAAATAACTTACACATCTATAGTTAAAATAGATGAAAAAGTTTCTGATAAAAAAGAAATGGAAAAAATTATCCTATGTGATGTGCCTAATAAAATTTATCCTGACCTAGAGAGAATATTTTTAAATTTATTAACCGACTCTGGTTATCCTGGAATAAAATTTGAAAAAAAAGTTGATTTTACTGAATTATATAAGCAAAGAGCTAATTAAAAAAATTCTTCTTTAAATTATTTTTTAAATATTCTTTATGAAGTTTAAGTTCTGCTTCTGATGGTTTAACTACTTTTTTATAATACTGGTTTGTGTCATTTGAGTTTATTATTATTTTTTCATTATCTTCGTTTTTGAAGTTTAAAGTTGGTTCTTTTTGATCAAGAAGATTAATATAAACTTTAGCTAATAGATCACAGTCAATAAGAGCTGTATGTTGTGTTCTTTTTGAATTATCTACTCTGTACCTTTTGCACAATGCATCAAGGCTTATTGGAGAGCCTGGGAATTTATCCCTGGCTAAAGCAAGTGTGTCTATAACATTTTCACTGTTTAATTTCTTCTTACCTAGCAATGCTAATTCGTTGTTTAAGTGGGATAAGTCAAATTCAGCGTTGTGTATTACAAGTCTCTTATTTTCTATGAAGCCCAAAAAATCATCAACTATTTCTGCAAATTTTTTTTGGGTAGATAAAAATTCATCTGTATAACCATGAACTTCTAGGGCTTTTTCAGAAACCTTTCTTTCAGGATTAAGATAACAGTGAAATCTATTTTTGGTTGGTATCAAGTTTTCTAACTCAATACATCCAATTTCTACGATTCTATGTCCATCT
>CAJQRT010000001.1 GCA_905612335.1 uncultured Candidatus Pelagibacter sp. | reverse complement strand
TGCGAAAATAACTATGCTAAACAATGAATATGCGATAATAAAAGATACTTTATTCCAAGACATAAAAAAGATTAAGTAATGAACATTATATCAAACATTTTAATTGGCCTGATCAAACTTTATAAAATGGTTATTAGCCCCTACTTAACTCCTTCGTGTAGATATCTTCCAACCTGCTCAGAATATACAATTGAATGTTTAAGAGTATATGGGCTCATTAAAGGAATCTCAAAAAGCACTAAAAGAATATTTTCATGTCACCCCATTAAAATGTTGGGTGGTGGTGAAGGATTTGATCCAGTAAATAAAGAATTAAAGGTTAAGAAATAATGGATACTAGAAACGTAATCGCAGCAATTTCCTTATCAGCGGCTGTAATTATTTTATACTCTCTTTTTTTTCAGCCCGATCCTGCAATTATAAAGCAAAATTTAGCTGAACAAAAAAAAATTGAAAATAATACTGATACTCCTAGCTTAGATAAAAATGAAAACTTTGCAAAACTTTCAAGAACAGATGCTTTAAAAGAAAATAAAAGAATTCAATTTGAAAATGCTAGTGTTGTTGGATCTATTTCTTTAAAAGGTGCGGCAATAGACGATTTAACTTTCAAAGAATATAATGTTGAACTTAATGGAAGTGATAAAATAACTTTATTGAGCCCAAGAAATGTTGAAGATGGTTATTTAATCGAAAGTGGCTTTGTAAGCACTAACAAAAATATAGATATACCTGATGCTTCTACAGTTTGGAAAGTTTCCGGAAACAAAAGATTAACTAATAATAGTCCTGTAAAACTAACATGGAGCAACTCTCAAGGCATTACATTTGAAAAATATATAAGCTTAGATGACCAATTCTTATTTACTGTAAAAGAAAAAATAATTAATGCATCAGATAAATCTTATAATTTTTATTCATACGGGCAAATAATTAGAAATAAATTGCCAGAAATATCTGGTTTTTATATTTTGCATGAGGGATTTCTATCTGTACTTGACGATCAGTTAATTGAAGAAGATTACGACGATATTCAGGAAAAAAAGTTTACTCAAACTGCACAAGAAGGGTTTGTTGCAATTTCAGATAAATTTTGGGTTACATCAGTTATACCACCTAAGGGTAAAGAGTTTAAAACAACTTTTGACTATAAAAATAAATTCAGAGCAAACTACATATCAACCAAAGGTATTGAGGTTAAAGCAAACAGTTCTATTGAAGAAAAAATTCAAATTATAGTTGCAGCTAAAAGAGTAAATGTCATTGATGGTTATGCTGAAAGTTTAAATATTAATAAATTTGATCTAGCGATTGATTGGGGCTTTATGTATTTCATCACAAAACCTTTATTTTTTGTATTGGACTACTTCTTTAAATTGCTTGGCAATTACGGTTTAGCAATTATTGCTGTCACAGTTTGTATTAGATTGGCTTTCTTTCCTCTTGCCAACTTTAGCTTTAAGTCGATGGGAAAGATGAAGTTATTAGCTCCAGAAATGGCAAGATTAAAAGAGATTCATAAAGATGATAAAATGAAATTACAACAATCAATGATGGCTCTTTATAAAAAAGAAAAAGTTAATCCTATGAGTGGTTGTCTACCTATCCTGGTTCAAATTCCAGTTTTCTTTGCGTTATATAAGGTATTATTTGTAACCATTGAAATGAGACACATGCCATTTTATGGATGGATACATGACTTAAGCGATAGAGATCCAACATCTTTATTTAATGTTTTTGGTTTACTTCCTTGGGATCCGCCTTCTTTCTTATTAATAGGTGCATGGCCGATCATTATGGGTATCACGATGTTCATACAACAAAAGCTTAACCCTACCCCGCCAGATCCTATACAGGCTAAAATATTTATGTTCTTTCCAGTATTTTTAACTGTAATTCTTGCACCATTTCCTGCAGGTCTTGTTATCTACTGGAGCTTCAACAACATCTTCACAATGATTCAGCAATATATTGTTCAAAGAAAAATGACTATCAAAACAACATAAATGTCATCGTTAAAAGAAGAAGAATTAATAAACATCCTACCTAAAGACGGCCCAACAGTTGAAGAGGTAAAAAAATACTTAGAAAAATATAATGATGAATTTATTATCATTAAGTGTGGTGGCAGTATTTTAGTTGATCCAAAATTATTTAAAATTTTTATTGAAGATGTGGTCGTTCTAAAAAAACTTGGTTTTAATCCTATAATTGTTCATGGAGGTGGAAAAAGAATTAACAGTAAACTTTCTGAAATTAATATTAAAAGTAACTTTATTAACGGACTAAGAGTTACCGATAAAGATACCATCAACATAGTTGAGGATGTATTAATTGAATTTAATAAAGAGATTGTTGAAGCTTTAAATGAGTTAGCCTGCAAAGCAAAAAGAATTACTTCAAAAGAAAACAATATAATTACTGTCGTACAAGAAAATAAAGATCTTGGATTTGTGGGAACACCTACTGAAATTAATAAAGAACTATTAACTGAAACAATAAAAGCGAACGAAGTCCCTGTCGTTGCACCCTTAGGTTCAGATAAAGATAATCAGACTTTTAATATAAATGCCGATACTGCTGCAGGATCGATCGCAATTGAGCTAAAAGCTAGAAGGTTAATGATTATTAGCGATGTTGAGGGCGTATTAGATAGTGAAAAAAAACTAATCCCTGAAATTAATTCTAAAAAAGCCACTGAATTAATTAATCAAGAGGTAATTTCTGGTGGAATGATACCTAAAATTAAGAATTGTCTAGATGTTGCAAGTAATGGCGTCAAGGCCGTTGTGATAATTGATGGAAGAAAAAATCACTCACTCCTTTTTGAACTATTATCTGATAAAGGTTCAGGAACTTTAATTAGAGAATGAAAAATTTAATTGATACTAAATACTGGTTATTTGACTTAGATAATACTTTATATTCTGGACAAACAAAGGTTTTTTCTGAAGTTGATAAAAAGATGTCTTCTTTTATTTCAAAGAAATTTAATGTCGATTTAATTAAAGCAAGAGAAATTCAAAAAGAATATTTCTATGAGTATGGAACAACATTATCAGGACTAATGAATCACGATAAAATTGATCCACATGAATTTTTAGAATTTGTTCATGATATTGATATTAGCTGGCTTCCTAAAGATGAGTTATTGCGAGAAGAATTAATTAAAATTAAAGAAAAAAAATATATCTTTACTAATGGTTCTCATGCGCATGTGGAAAACGTAACCAAACAACTAGGTATAGATGGTTTGTTTGATGGAGCGTTTGATATTGTTGATGCTAATTTTATTCCAAAACCAAAAATTGAACCCTATAAAAAGATAGTAGAAAAATTTGATCTTGATCCAACAAAATCAATATTGATCGAAGATATCGCTCATAAT